>JANNCY010000222.1:0-10692 GCA_031387085.1 Flavobacteriales bacterium
AGACGCTACCGAATTAGCGTTAAAATCCGATTCGTTAACCAATGCATTGAAGAAAAACGAAGCCTACCAACAATCGATAATCAAGGTTTTAAATGGCGATTTAGAATATGAAAAAGTCAATAAAGATTCTATTTTAGCATCTGATGTGTCACAAGTCAATCCAGAAAAAGCCGAAGCTTCAAAGCAAGAATTGGCATTGCGAAAACAAGTAGAAGCTGAAGAAAAAAGAATTCAAGAAGAGAACAAAAAAGCTAAAAAGAAAAAATAGTATCATGTCGATAAAATCAGTTGCTGCTCTTTTTTTCGCAAAAATTATCCACAAAAAAACGCAGAAATGGGCTTCAACCCCTATTGAAACGCAGCAAAAAGTGTTTCTAGATTTAATCCGTCAAGCGGAAAACACGCAGTTCGGAAAAGACCATCAGTTTTCTAAAATTAAATCTTTTGAAGATTTTGCAAAGCAAGTTCCCATTCGCGATTACGAAGCATTACGACCTTATGTTGATAAAGTTGTAAATGGCGAAGCGGATATTCTTTGGAAAGGAAAACCGCTTTATTTTGCCAAAACATCCGGAACTACATCGGGCGCAAAATACATTCCGCTTACAAAGGAATCAATGCCTTTTCATATCGAAGCCGCTCGCAACGCGATTTTATCGTATATCCACGAAACAGGAAAAACCGATTTTGTGGATGGTAAAATGATTTTTTTACAAGGAAGTCCGATTTTAGAAAATAAAAACGGAATTCAGCTCGGTCGCCTTTCCGGAATAGTCGCCCATTTTGTTCCGAAATATTTGCAAAAAAACAGAATGCCATCCTGGGAAACCAATTGCATTGAAGACTGGGAAACCAAAGTAAACGCGATTGTAGAAGAGACTTTTAACGAAGACATGTCGGTAATCTCTGGAATTCCATCTTGGGTTCAAATGTATTTTGAAAAGTTGGTGGAGAAAGCGAATAAGCCTGTTGGCGAATTATTTAAAAATTTTAATTTATTCATTTATGGCGGTGTAAATTACGAGCCGTATCGTGCTAAATTTGAAAATCTTATCGGAAGAAAAGTTGATTCAATAGAATTGTTCGCAGCGTCGGAAGGATTTTTCGCCTATCAGGATTCGCAAAAAGACAAAGGGATGTTATTGCTTTTGAACTCCGGAATTTTCTATGAATTTGTTAAGTCGGAAGAATTTTTTACCGACAATCCGAAGCGATATACCATTGGCGAAGTCGAATTGGGTGTAAATTATGTGTTGATTATTTCTACAAACGCCGGACTTTGGGCATACAATATCGGCGATACGATTCAGTTTACCAGTTTGAAACCGTATCGCGTTATCGTTTCAGGAAGAATCAAACATTATATTTCTGCTTTTGGCGAACATGTCATCGGAAAAGAAGTCGAATATGCCTTACAAGAAGCTATGGTGAACACGACAATTCGCGTCAATGAATTCACAGTTGCGCCACAAATTGCTCCCGAAACCGGTTTACCGTACCACGAATGGTGTATCGAATTTGAAAACGAACCAAATAATTTGTCAGCTTTTGCGTTACAGATTGACAACGCAATGCGCCAACAAAACGTGTATTACGATGATTTGATTGTTGGAAAAGTATTGCGAACAATAGTCATCACAAAAGTGACGAAAAATGGTTTTCAAGACTACATGAAATCCATAGGAAAATTAGGAGGACAAAATAAATTACCACGACTTTCAAACGATAGAAAAATTGTAGATTTATTAAAGAGAGCATAGGAAATAGATGATGGAAAAGAGACTTTTGGTTTTGTTTTTTTTAATGAGTTTTGCAGTTTCAGCACAAATCAAAGGCGTTATTGTTGACGAAAACGATATGCCAATTCCGTATGTAAATATTTGGTTTGAAAACGGAGCTTTAGCAACCACTTCTGAGGAAAACGCCACTTTTAGTTTGGAGAAAAAAAAACATGAGGAAAATTTAATTTTTTCTGCTTTGGGTTTTGAAACCAAAATGATTGATGCTAAAGAAACGGAAAAAGTAGTTTTAAAACAAGTTAACATAAAGTTGGAAGAAGTTGAAATAAAGAGAAATTTTTTTAAGCAACAAAAAGAAATTGGTTATTATGAATCGTGGGGTTTTAGATGGCACGAGAATTATTTTGTTAGTGCAATTTTTTTTAGCCTAACCGAAGAAGAAAGAGAACTTTATCCGTTTATTAAAGAAATTAAGTTTCGAACATTATCCGAAAATAAAAACGCTAAAATCAGAATTTATTTAGTGGCGGTAAATAAAGACGGTTCGCCAAGCGAAAACACCTTATCGGACGAATTAATAATAGAAGTAAAAAAAGGGAATTCTAAAAGTAAAATTGATTTTTCTACGATGAAAATTGCAATTCCTGAAAATGGGTTTTTTATTGTTTTTGAAAAATTAAAAATTGAGCAGAATAAACATTATGAGGAATATTATTTTAAAGATATAAACGGAAATAAAACGACACATAAAGGCCTGTACTATCAACCAGAAATTGCTTTAGTTCCTATAAAAGAAGCTGTTGGATGGAATAAAAGAGTCAATGATAAATGGGAAAAAACGGCAAAAACAATAATGCAAAAACCCAATAGTTATGAAAATTTATTGATGAAAAAATACCACAACAACTATTTAGTTCCAGCAGTAAATCTTACCATTACTAACTAAAATGAAACACATATTATTATTTCTTTTATTTTCAATTTCACTTGCTGCTCAAACAAAAGGCGTTGTTAAAGACAGCATTTCTGGGAAACCGATTCCGTTTGTGAGTGTTTGGTCGGAAAATCAAAACATCGGAACTACTTCGGAAGAGAACGGCGAGTTTATCATCAACACCAATGAAAAAAGTAAAAAACTGGTATTCTCGGCTTTGGGTTTTGAAAAGAAAACGATAAAAATAACCGACGCTAAAAACGTGAAATTAATTGCTGTTGACTATCAGTTGGATGAAGTGGTTATCTCAAAACCAAAGCGAATAAAAGAAATTAAAATAGGTAATTCAAAAAATAGATTTTATTTACCCGAACCACAAGTAGTTCCTTGGATTTTCGCAAAAACCTTTTATCTTGATGACAAAAACGCAGATGCAAAATACATTAAAACCATTTCTTTTTTTACAAAAAGTGAAGTTGATGGAGCTATTTTTAGAGTAAGAGTTTTTTCAATTAAAAACGACATGCCTAACGAAGATATTGTTACTGATGAAATTATTGTAGCAACTAAAAAAGGAAAGCACGAAAATATAATAGATATGTCTTTCTATAAATTAGAAATTCCTAAAGACGGAATTGTCATAGGTTTTGAAAGTTTGTTTGTATCAAAAAATGAATACAAACAAGACACAAGAATAATAGGGCAAAAGGAAGACACTTATTTTACAAATTATGCCCCCCATATTTTATATCATTACATTGATTCGGAAACTAGCTATGCCGGCAGAACAGGAAAATGGACAAAGCAACTTTTCAGAATGTTTAATAAAAACGTCAAGGACGAAAACAGAGTAATTGCCCCAGCAATAACCATAAAATTAACCAATTAATGAAAACAAGTTTACTATTCCTTTTATTTTCACTATCACTTTCAGCGCAAACAAAAGGCGTTGTTAAAGACAGCATTTCCGAAAAACCAATTCCGTTTGTGAGTGTTTGGTCGGAAAATCAAAACATCGGAACTACTTCGGAAGAAAACGGCGAGTTTACTATCAACACGAATGAGAAGAGTAAAAAACTGGTGTTTTCTGCTTTGGGATTTGAAAAGAAAACCATCAAGGTAACTGACGCTAAAAATGTGAAATTAGTTCCTGTAGAATATCAATTGGACGAAGTAGTTATTTCAAAAAGCCGAAAGTCCCGTGAATTAGAAATTGGAAAAACAGATAATACCATTTGCCAAGCATTTGATAACGGACCGCGAATAGACGTTAAGTTTTTTCCGTATTCCTCCAATTATAAACGAACAAAATACATTAAACAACTTACGCTTTACACGGATAGTCGAATTGAAAATGCTACTGTTCGAATTCATTTTTATGATGCAGATGAAAACGGATTTCCCAACAAGGAGCTATTACAAAAAGACCGAATTGTCATCGTTAGAAAAGGAACCATTAATCAACTTATTGATGTCTCCGATTTGAATTTGACAATGCCTAAAAAAGGACTTTTTGTTGGTTTTGAAAAATTAATTATTGAGAAAAACAAACTCGAAAAAACGGTGACGAATTCCAATACAAATGAGACGAAAATCCAAACTACTTACTACCCATTTATTTTGTACAATTATGTAGAAAGAGATTTTCTGTTTACGTATTCAGGAGGAAAATGGAACAAGCAAACGATGAATGTCAATTCGAATTCGAAAGACAAAGAGAAAATATACGAACCAGCAATAAACCTGATTCTGACCAACTAATTCATAAATTCCCTATATTTGCGGGTTAGAAAACAAAATTTAATGAAGGAAATTAAAAACATTTCGCGTTCTAGGGCGCAAGAATCGTCGGCAGCTATCGAACGATTGTACATTACCATGAGGCATTTATTTAACAGAGGTTTTTACAAACCAATGGGTGTTTCAGGAGAAACTTTAAGAGAGGCATTATTAGAACTTCGGCCAGAAATTTATGGAAGCATCGCTGAAGAGAAAGTAGAATTAAACGGATTATTATACGTTATTGAACGCTTACCTGTTGGCATTGAAGAATGCCGTTACATCAATTTAACGTCAGACGAAGGATATTCAAAATCCCATTTTAAAGCAATTGTTCCTCCAAAAAGACGACGAAATTGCTACCGAATTGATGAAGAACAAATGAACGTAGAAATCACTCGCGGACGTTCCGACATTTACGATATTTTAACTCATTTGACTTTTATTTTCATCGAATCTCATAAAATTAAAGACCGCGTTTTAATTGATGAAAACAACAATGAAGTCGTTCGTGATTGGTTAAAAGTGGAGCAAGCTGCTTTGCAAACCAAAAAACTTACCCAAATAGAAAAAGAGCAAGCGATTTCGCACGCCGCAAATGTATTAGGAAGAACTTTTGTTGAGGTTTTGGATATTTACGACGATTTCGCAACAGCCGATAAACCCGATCGTTTTTTACATCTTATTTATTGGTTAGGAAAATTAGCCATCGAAGAAGTTACTGATAATACCAAACGAACCATCACTTTTAGTCCGATTTTAAGAGAGCGATTAGGACACCACATTCACGGTGAAATTTGGGCAAATAACATTAAGGAAGTATTACAGAATAATAATTTATTGGGCAGACCCATTCACATTATAAGTGCCAATATGCATAGTGTGATGAATTCTATTTTTGCTACTCATGTATTGAAAACGAAGTTTAAAGACAAATCAGATTTCTTTATATTTGAAGAACTAAGTAAGCAAGGTGCGCACGATGTACGTGATAAAGTGGAAGCTTTTGCAAAGCAACACGGAATGTTCTCTTTGCCCGATAATTCGGGAACTAATATCGACGTACAAATTTTTGATACCGCTAAAATCGATTGGAAAAAATCGGCTTTTCCGAATGCAAAAATCGGAAAAGAAGCTCCAGTTCTTATCGTTATGGATTATGCTTTCGGAGAACAAGCTTACGAAACGATTGATGAGTTATTGAAACCTTACAAAGATGGAAAGAATAAGATTTTACTGAATGTGGAATCAGTTTCTATTATGGGTAAAGCAGGAATTTTAGAAGGCGGAAAAGGAGACATCATGATTCCGAATGCCCACATCAACGAAGGAACTGCCGATAATTATTTCTTTGAAAACGAATTAACAGCTAAAATGTTTGAAGGAAATGACATTCCGGTTTTCGCCGGACCAATGATTACCGTTTTAGGAACATCACTTCAAAATAAAGACTTACTGAAATTTTTTCACGATTCTACTTGGGGCGTTATCGGATTAGAAATGGAAGGCGCTTATTATCAAAAAGCAATTCAAAGTGCATCCAAAATTAGAAAAAGTATTAATCCAGATGTAAAAGTGCGGTATGCTTATTATGCTTCCGATAATCCATTAGAAACAGGAAGTACTTTAGCATCGGGCGGTTTGGGGACAACCGGAGTAAAGCCAACCTATTTAATTACAATCAAAATAATAGAACAAATCTTTAACACAAAATAATTTATTTGTATGAGCACAGCACCTCAGAATAGTTCAGAAAATCAAGAAATTGATTTATTACAAATTTCAAAAAAGATAGGTAATTTATTTGAAGGAATATCGAATACTATTTTCAGAGGAATTTTATTTATTAAAAAACACATCATAGTTGTTGGCTTATTATTTATGGTTGGAGCTGTGTTGGGAGTATATTTAGATAAAACACAAAAAATATACGACAATCAATTATTTGTGTCTCCTAACTTTGGAACAGTAGATTATTTATATACTAAAATCAACTTGATTAATTCTAAAGTCAATGAAAATGACACGGTTTTTTTAAAAGAAATAGTAGGTATTAAAGAACCAAGTAAATTAGGCGAAATTACGGTTGAACCCGTTACCGACGTTTATAAGTTTATTAATTATAATGAAAAAAATTTCGAATTTATTAAGCTTTTAGCAGAAGATGGGGATATTAAAAAGCTTGTAAATGAAAATCTAACAAGTAAAAATTATCCGTATCACCTTATTAGATTTTCAACATCAAAAGCGACTAGTAATGAGAATACAATTGCACCATTATTAGCGTTTTTAAATAAATCGGATTATTACAAAAAAATACAATATGAGTATTTGAATAATCTTAAAATAAAAATGGTTCAAAATGACACGATCATTTCTCAAATTAATGGGGTTTTAAATAGCTTTTCGAGTGCAGTAAACGGCTCTCAAAGAAATGATAAATTAATTTATTACAATAGTGAAAACACGCAGTTAAATGATGTCATTAAAACCAAAAATGATATACTAATCGAACAAGGTTTGAATCGAATCGAATTAGTAAATTATGAAGCTATTATCAAAGAAATTAGTGCCACAATAAATATACTAAATACGAGAACTTTAAATGGCAAAATGAAAATTGTATTGCCACTTTTATTTATTTCTATATATTTATTAATCCGATTTTTTATTGCTTTTTATAAAAAACAAATGAGCAAATTATAATACAACAAAATGAAAGGAATTATTTTAGCTGGTGGTTCTGGTACCCGATTGCATCCACTAACATTAGCAGTTAGCAAGCAATTAATGCCTATTTATGATAAACCAATGATTTATTATCCATTGTCTACTTTAATGTGGGCAGGTATTAGTGAGATATTAATTATTTCAACTCCGCATGATTTACCTCTGTTTGAACAATTGTTAGGCGATGGTAAAAAGTTTGGTTGCCGATTTGAATATGCAGTGCAAGAACATCCTAATGGATTAGCTGAAGCTTTTATAATTGGAGCTCCTTTTATAGGAAACGACAAAGCAGCATTAATTCTTGGCGACAATATCTTTTACGGAACTGGTTTGGCAGAATTGTTACAAGCAAATAGCAATCCAGAAGGTGGAATTATATACGCCTATCATGTTCACGATCCCGAACGCTACGGTGTAGTTGATTTTGATAAAGAAGGTAATGTACTTTCTATTGAAGAAAAGCCAACACATCCGAAATCCAATTATGCTGTTCCCGGAATTTATTTTTACGACAATTCGGTTGTTGAAGTAGCAGCAAACATAAAACCAAGTCACAGAGGCGAACTCGAAATTACCGACGTAAATAAAGAATACCTTAAAAGAGGTAAATTAAAAGTGAGTATTCTCGACCGAGGAACTGCGTGGTTAGATACCGGAACGTTTCAATCGTTAATGCAAGCGGGACAATTTGTTCAAGTAATCGAAGAACGTCAAGGATTAAAAATTGGTGCTATTGAAGAAGCCGCTTACAGAATGGGTTTTATAGATGCGACTCAGTTAAAAGCGTTAGCGCAGCCTTTACTTAAAAGCGGGTACGGAATTCATTTAATGGGAATAGTAGAAGAATAAGAAAATAGTTAATAGAACAAAGAAAAAAGAGTAAAGACTTGTGGCGATGACACTCGAGCCGAAGGCGAACAGCACGTAGTCAAACATTGCGAAGCTAAAATAATTAATATGACTCTGTGAACATCTGTGAAGATTCTCTGTGAGCTCTGTGTAAAAAAAAGAACTAGTTTTTATATTATTGTAAGAGAAATGAAGTCAATATAATTAAAATATGAATTTTATTGAAACCAAACTTAAAGGATGTTTTATTCTTGAACCGCAACTATTTACCGATGAACGCGGCTATTTCATGGAAAGTTTCAATGAAAAAACTTTTCAAAACGGAATAGGATTTAACGTTCATTTTGTTCAGGACAATCAATCGTATTCGTCAAAAGGCGTTTTACGGGGGTTGCATTATCAAACGGGCGAACACGCACAATCGAAACTGGTTCGTGTACTACAAGGCGAAGTTTTGGATGTAGCGGTTGATATTCGTCCTAATTCAGAAACCTACGGACAATATGAAGCTGTTGTGTTATCAGGAGAAAAACAAAATCAATTTTTTATTCCGAAAGGATTTGCTCATGGGTTTTTAGTACTAAGCGAAACCGCCACCTTTTTTTATAAATGTGATAATTTTTACAATGCAGCAAGCGAAGGTGGAATAATATACAACGACCCGCAACTAAATATCGATTGGCAATTTGAAATCGACAAACTTATTATTTCCGATAAAGATAAAGTGCTTCCAAATATAGTCAACGCCAAAAAAGTATGGTAGTTTTAGTAACTGGAGCCAATGGACAATTAGGACAATCATTGCAGTTTATTGCAGGCAATTATCCTGCAATTCAGTTTGTTTTTTGTTCGTCATCCGATTTAGATATCACGAATAAACAAAATTGTCAAGCGGTCTTTTCGAAATACAAACCCAATTATTGTATCAATACCGCAGCATATACCGCAGTGGATAAAGCTGAAAGCGAACAGGAAAAAGCGCAATCAATAAATGTAATTGGAGCTAAAAATTTAGCGGAGGTTTGCGCAGCATTTTCTACAAAATTACTGCATGTTTCTACCGATTTTGTTTTCGATGGTCTTTTGTCATCCTCAGTGCAGGCTGGTGGCTATACCGAAAAAGATATTCCAAATCCAACAGGCGTTTACGGTCAAACGAAGTTAGATGGAGAAAAAGCAATTCAGCAAACATTCGATAATTATTTTATCATACGAACCTCGTGGGTGTATTCGCAATTCGGGAATAACTTTATGAAAACCATGTTGCGATTGGCATCTGAAAGAGACAGTGTATCAGTAGTAAACGACCAAATCGGAACACCAACCAACGCCGTTGATTTAGCCGAAGTTTTAGTAAAAATAATAGTTTCCTCCTCCCTCTCCTTTGGAGAGGGCCGGGGTGAGGTTTTCGGAATCTACAACTTCAGCAACGAAGGACAATGTTCTTGGTATGATTTTGCCAAAAAGATATTTGAAATCCATAAAATTAAAATAAATTTACTTCCGATACCAACATCAAGTTATCCAACACCTGCTAAACGACCAAGCTACAGTGTTTTGGATAAAAGTAAAATCAAAAATGTTTTTGGTGTTGCCGTGAAAGATTGGGATGAAAGTTTAAAAGCAATGCAATAATATGTCAACAATAGTAATAACAGGAGGAGCAGGATTTGTGGGCTCAACACTTTGTATCAAGTTAAAAGAGAAATATCCCAATTATAAAATCATTGCTTTTGATAATTTAAAACGACGCGGTTCGGAATTAAATTTGGCTGATTTCCAAAAATTAAATATTCCGTTTATTCACGGCGACATCAGAAATGCAGAAGACGTGATAGCGCTTGGTGAATTCGATGTTTTAATTGAAGCTTCTGCCGAACCCTCTGTAACTGCAGGTTTAGATTCTGATCCAACGTATGTAATTAACAATAATTTATACGGTTCTATAAACTGTTTCAATGCTTGTTTGAAGAATAAAGCCAAACTTATTTTTCTTTCTACGAGTAGAGTTTATCCAATAGAAACCATTGAAAAAGCCAATTTTAAAGAAGAAGCAACGCGATTTTCGTTTGATAAAAATCAAACAGAATTGGGAATTTCTGAATTGGGAATTTCCGAAAAATTATCGTTAAATGGAGCGCGTTCTTTTTATGGAACAACCAAACTTTCTTCTGAAATGTTTATTCAAGAATATGCAGAATTTTATGGATTAAAAGCAGCGATTACTCGATTTGGCGTGATTGCCGGACCAAGACAAATGGGAAAAACCGATCAAGGGGTTGTTACGCTTTGGATGGCAAAACACTTTTGGAACCAATCCTTAAAATACATTGGCTATGGCGGAACCGGAAAGCAAGTCCGCGATATTCTACATGTGGATGATTTAGTCGATTTAGTCGATTTGCAAATACACCAAATTGAAAAGTTTGAAGGAAAAATTTTCAACGTAGGTGGCGGATTAGAAAATAGCGCATCCTTATTAGAAATGACTTCGATTTGCGAAAAAATATCAGGAAATAAAATTACAATTGGCTCCGAATCCCAAACAAGACCAGCTGATTTGAGGATTTATATTACCGACAATTCTTTAATTGAAAAAGAAATAGGATGGAAACCAAAACGATCGGTTGAGACGGTTTTCCAAGATATTTATAATTGGAT
>JANNCY010000069.1:0-12807 GCA_031387085.1 Flavobacteriales bacterium
TCCGGAAATCATCCCAAATAAATGTCCGGGATGATACAATCGAATACCGTCCCATAAAATTAAATTCTGATCGGAAGTTCCGCCCCTTACATGCAATCCGCTTGCGGTTTCATTCGGACTTTTTACTCCTGGTAATTGTTGTAAAGACAGCAAAATATCAGCATCGGTAACACCCGGCAAGGTTTCTACCTTTTGTGGATAAATCGTAAACTTTTGATTGGTTTTATTGATTCCGGTTGCTAAAAACCCTTCCACAATGATTTCGTCAAGAAAATATTTTTTAATAGAATCGCGTTCTTTTTCATTCGAAATGGCATAAAAGCGATTGTCAATATTGGTGATTTTTAGTTCCGTTTGTGCGGCTAATTTTTGATTGATTTCAGATAAGGAATAACGTTTTTTTTGTATTGAAATTTTCTTTTGAGCAACAATACTGTCAACATATGAATACTTAATTTTGAACTTGGTTTCAACATCCGAAAGTACTTTGTCCATTTTTTCAGAAGTATAAGCAAAGGTAAATTTTTCGATTTGCTTTGCCTGTTCGCTAGCGCTCGGGCTTTGTGCCCACGAATTTTGAAAAAAAAGAAGTAGTAAAAAAAAAGAAATTACCTGTTTCATTCTGAAATTTGAATTTTTCTAGAAGTAGTATTGGAATAGTTTAAATGCAATGGAATACAAATCGATTGAAGTGCTGTTTCCATATTGGCATTGGCAAAACTACCTGTGAATTTAACGCTTTCAATATTTTTTGGAAAATCAACCTCTACGTTGTATTGGTTTTTAAATTTGACAAAAACGTATTTCATTGGTACATTTTTAAATGTGTTTTCACCTGTAATCCATAAGGGTTTTTTTGGAGTATCGTCAGCCCAGTTTTCAAAAGTGGCATTACAAAAACGAACACTTTCCCCTTTGGTTAAAATCGTCGCTTTTTTGTTGACTTCAACTCTGACTTTTCCTTCGAAACAAATTACTTCAAAATAATCATCAAAAGAGGCCACATTAAATTTGGTTCCTAGTACGTTTACCTTTCCAAGAGCAGTTGTTACAATAAAAGAACTTCCTTTTTGAACTTCGAAAAAAGCTTCCCCTTCCAAACGGATATTTCGGTGGTATTGAAATAAATTAGGATACGAAATCTTTGAATTTGCATTTAAAGTAACTTTTGAATTGTCATCTAAAACAATGGTTTTAGTAAATCCGAAATCGGTTTGAACTTCATTCGCGAAAAAATAAAACTGGTATAATCCAAAGAATAGAAGTAAACTGGCAGCAACCGCGTAACTCCACATCGGAATAATGCTTCTTGACTTTACTGTTTTTTTAGTAGTATATTTTTCTTTGACAGCAGCAAAATTTTGCTCCATATTCGGCTCCGAAAGCGTATAATTTTGCAGCGTTTCTTTAATCTTTTGAAAAGCTAAAAAATCAGCTTCAGAAACCAATTGTCGCAATTGATCATCAGAAATTTTGTCTGCTAACCAATCGGATAAATAATTCTCGTTTTCATTTTTCATAACCTTTCTTTTAAACGTTTTTTACTACTTTTCGCAATGACAACAACGCCAAATGCATTCTTTTTTCTACTGCTTTCACAGATAAATCCAAAACAGTAGCAATTTCATTATACGATTGATTATCCATTCGATTCATTAAAAAAACGGTGCGTTGCTTTTCGGGTAAATCGTTAATCGCTTTTTCCAATCGGATTTTTAATTCTGTTCCTTCTAATAAAAATTCGGGCGATTCCTGATATGTTCCTCCTGGCTTCGATTGCAATTCAAAATTAGCAACAATTTTATCGTGTTTTATCAAATTGAGTGAAAGTCGAATGGCTGTTGTGTATAAAAAACTTTTAGCTTGTTCGGGTTTCAGCATCTCACAATTTTCCCAAAGAATAACAAAAGCGTTTTGTGCGGTGTCTTCGGCTCTTTCTGTATTTCTGAATTTGTAGATTAAGAAATTCCGCAGCAATTTAAAATACGAATCAAATACAGCTTTAAAAACTGCCTCATTGCACAACTGTGAACACGATTTTTGATTGGTTTGATTCATATTGTTTAAAAAGTACAACCACATATCTTTTTCAAGGATATGTGGCAATACTAACTTAACCCGATTATTATATAATTCTCTTTTTCATATTAATTACAAGTGGTACTTATTTGACTTTGGAATGCAGCTTGGTTAGCGAATGTAAATACCTGATTACCATAGGTAACCGTTATCGGATAAATCATTGCTGGGATCGCTGACAGCGCTGGGAACCAATATTGTAATAATTGTGAATTTGATGTTACTGTTACAAGTGCTCCTTGGTATTCAACCTGAACAGGATAAGAGATGTTAAAACATGTTCCTAATTGTGTTCCGAAATTAGATGTGGTTGGACAAGTTACAAAACTACTTTGTTGATGACCTGCACACAGCGCTAAACAGGAATTAGCATATTGTACGACTCCGGTTGATGTTTGTACACATACTGGAGTACCTCCTGTTGGACAACCACAATTGCTACAATTTGGAAGTACCCAATTTTGTGCTTCGGAACAACTATTACCTAATTGTACAGTTAAAAAATCGGTGGCATTTGTGTTTGATACATAATTAGGAATCGTAATTGGTAAATTGGTAAGAGGAAATGTTCCCAAAATTACACCTGAGGATTTACGAACCGTAAAAGTTGTTGATGGCGCATTTACATAATTAAAATTTATGGTTAAGTGATAAGAGAAATCGGGATTACAATTACCTGGTGTCGCTGTTAAATTTGAGATATTACAAGTTGTTGACGAATTACAAGAAACCAAATCATTTTGTGTAAAACCAGCACAATGTGCGTAACAGATGTTACCGTATTCTACAATTCCGGTTGGCGTTTGTACACAAACTGGTTCGTAGACTTGCATGCAAATACAATCATCGCAATTGTTTATCATTTGGTATAATTCATACAAATTATGGATAACAATCGTTTGATTTTGATAGTGCACCGAAATAGGATAAACAATATGCACCTGACCATTAGTTGAATTATTTAAATAAACAGTAAATTCTTGCATTGATGAGATGGTAATAGTCTCATTATTCGCATTTATGACATGTATTGGAAAAACGATATCAAAACAAAATGAATTTAATAAATCAATATTAATCGTATTAAAACCACAACTTATTAGTAATGAAATAAACTGACTTTCTGTACTTATTGTGTGGATAGCACCACCATGCATCACTTGAAATGGAAAGGAAATTCCGTCAATGAATAAAGCGGGATTTTCTCCTGCCAAAATGGTCAGTAATCCTTGTAAAGAGGTTACCGTTACTGTAGTTCCTGTATTGTAGGTTAAGGTAATTGGGTAAACAAATTCAAAACAAAATGGATTTGAAGTTGTGCTGATGCTATTCTTATCCGTAATGTTATTGGCAATTTTCAACTCATTCATTGCTGTTCTTGCTGCAATGCTTTTCTGGGTTACAACTTCATTTTCAATCGGATTGTTGTCGGTACACGAGTAAAAAGTAGCCACCGAAATGGTTACTAATACTACTAAAATCTTAATTTTTTTCATAGCAATTTAATTTAATGTTCATAGTTTAGACAACTATAAATAAGAACACCCTACTTTTTTTTATAAAAACTTTCGATTATTCGATTATTCGAAGTCACTGTTGCGTCTTTCCCGCGCAGGCGGGACTCGAGGGTTTACCCGAACAGGCGAAGCAATCTATTTTTTCAGCTTTTGGATTCCCGCCTGCGCGGGAAAGACGTAGTATAACTAATATTATAATTTCCAATAATCGAATAATCGACTTACTTTAAAACTTCCGCAATCTTCAAAGCACATTTTTCTCCATCGATTGCGGCAGAAATGATTCCACCCGCATAACCCGCTCCTTCACCACACGGATACAAACCTTTGATTTGAACGTGTTCTAATGTTTCATTATCACGTGGAATACGCACCGGAGATGATGTTCTGCTTTCTGGAGCATGAAGAATGGCTTCGTTAGTTAAATATCCTTTCATTAATTTTCCGAATTCATTGAATCCTTCACGTAGAATTTGAGAAAGAAATCCAGGGAAAACTGCTCCCATTTCGACTGAAGTCGTTCCTGGAACATACGATGTTTTCGGAATCGAATTCGAGACTTTATTTTGTGTAAAATCAACCATGCGTTGTGCTGGAACTCTTTGCGTATTTCCTGCTAAATACCATGCTTTTTGTTCGATTGCTTTTTGGAATTCCATTCCGGCTAAAGCACCGAATTTGGCAAATGGTTTGAAATCTTCTAGTTTTAATTCGATTACAATTCCAGAGTTGGCTGTCGCTTGATCGCGTTTGGATGGCGACCAACCGTTGGTTACCACTTCTCCTGGACTCGTAGCACACGGCGCAATAACGCCACCCGGACACATGCAAAATGAATACATACCGCGACCATTGACTTGCTTTACAATAGAATATGGAGCTGGAGGTAAATAATCGCCACGAAAATCACAGGAATATTGAATTTTATCAATCAATTCCTGCGGATGTTCTGCTCGAACGCCAAGTGCAAAAGGTTTGGCTTCGATGACCATTTTCTTTCTATCCAACAATTCAAAAATATCACGAGCCGAATGTCCGGTAGCAAGAATCAATTTATTGGCAGAAATGGTTTCACCAGTTTGCGTTACTATTCCTTGTATTTCGTTGTTTTTAATAATGAAATCGATTACACGCTTTTCGAACAAAACTTGTCCACCACAATCAATAATTTTTTCGCGAATGTCCTGAATAATTTGCGGTAATTTATTGGTTCCGATGTGCGGATGTGCTTCAATTAAAATTTCTTCTGAAGCGCCAAAACCTACCAATAATTGCAGAATCCGATCGACATCGCCACGTTTTTTGGAACGTGTGTATAATTTTCCATCCGAATAGGTGCCGGCTCCTCCTTCTCCAAAACAATAATTGGAATCCTCGTTAACGATATGATCCACATTTATCGCCTTTAAATCACGACGACGACCACGAACGTCTTTTCCGCGTTCTATGACAATGGGTTTTAATCCTAATTCAATAAGTTGTAAGGCAGCGAATAATCCGGCTGGACCGGCACCAACGATAATTACTTCTTGCGCATTGGATACATTTTTATAATCTGGAAGTGCAATTTTTTGGTCTATAAAATCTTCTCCTTTAAAGAAAATAGTCGCTTTAATATTGAATTTAATCGCTTTTTGTCGTGCATCAATCGAACGTTTCTGAACCACAACTTTTTGAATTTCATTTACAGCAACAGCAAAATGTTTGGCAACTTGCGCTTTTAGTAGCGTATCGTCTGAAGCTGTTTCTGGTGTAACTTGTGATTGAAATTCGCGTGGCATAAATTGATTTTTGTCAAAAATAGTAATTTGAAAATTGTTATTGTAATTTTGTTACGTAACAACGTTGAAAAGTAACAATGTCGAGAAAAATTAAATTAATTTGGGATTTTCGTGGAGAAGCTGCTGAAAAAACAGCAGAGCATCATGAAATTCATTTAAAAGAATACATTGCAATAGAGCAATTCTCAATTAAAATAACAGGAATTGAAATAAAAAATGAAATGCATGCTATTGCCTTTATGGTTGTAACCGATGAAAATATGATTCAAGTTCGCGATGTTTTGAAACCACATCGAGGAGAAATTTATAGTGCTCAGTAATCAGTGTTCAGTTAGCAGTTCTGATGACTGAACACTGCTAACTAATTTGCCACTTCACTAATGAACTTAATCCGCATCAATCGCAATTCATCAATATCATAGTCGCCATCGAATTCTTTGAGTGCATCTTCAATTTTATCGGATTCGGAGTCCATAAAGTACTCGTGAATTTCTTCTTGCTGATCTTCATCGAGTATATCATCTACCCAATATTTGATATTTAATTTGGTTCCCGAATACACTATTTGCTCCATTTCTTTCAGAAGCGTATCCATGTTCATTCCTTTTGCAGAAGCAATATCATCGAGGGATAATTTTCTATCAATGTTTTGAATGATGTACAATTTATTGGCTGAATTGGCTCCGGTCGATTTTACTACTAGATCATCCGGGCGAATAATATCGTTATCTTCGACATACCGATTGATAAGTGTGATAAATGGTGCTCCGTATTTTTTGGCTTTACCTTCCCCTACTCCGTGAATGTTGATCAATTCATCCATTGTGATTGGATATTTCAGAGCCATATCTTCTAAGGATGGGTCTTGAAAAACAACAAATGGAGGTACTCCAAGTTTTTTTGCTTCTTTTTTACGCAAATCGCGCAACATCGCCATCAGTGCTTCATCGGCAGTTCCTGATGATTTTGCTGCAGTAACGATAGCATCATCTTCGACTTCATTGTATTCATGATCTTCCGACATCATAAAAGAAAGCGGATTTTTTATAAAATCCAATCCTTTGTCGGAAACCTTTAAAATACCGTAGGTTTCGATGTCTTTATTTAATAATCCATCGACCAATACCTGCCGGATCAGTGCCATCCAGTAGCGTTCTTCCTGATCCTTTCCGCATCCAAAGAATTTTTGAGTATCAGTTCGATGTGCTTTTATAGTAGCATTCACTCTACCAATTAAGGTAAATACAATTTCTTTTGACTTGTATAAATTTTTGGTATCGCGTACCACTTCCAATAGTTTTTTGACATTGTCTTTGGCTTCGACTTTTACTTTTGGATTGCGGACATTGTCGTCCATATCAGTACCTTCACCATTTTCGCTATCGAATTCTTCACCAAAATAATGCAATAAGAATTTACGTCGCGACATGGATGTTTCTGCATACGCCACCACTTCCTGCAATAACGCGTAACCAATTTCCTGTTCGGCAACCGGTTTACCCGACATAAATTTTTCGAGTTTTTCTACATCTTTATAGGAATAGTATGCCATGCAATGTCCTTCGCCACCGTCACGTCCTCCACGACCTGTTTCTTGATAATAACTTTCGAGCGATTTCGGAATATCATGATGAATTACAAAACGCACATCAGGTTTGTCGATTCCCATTCCGAAAGCGATAGTAGCCACCACGACTTCCACATCTTCCATAAGAAACATATCTTGATGCTTAGCACGGGTTTTTGCATCTAAACCCGCGTGATACGGAACGGCACTAATACCATTTACTTGCAATACTTCGGCAATGGCTTCTACTTTTTTACGGCTCAAGCAATAGATAATTCCCGATTTGCCTTTGTTTTGTTTGATGAAACGAATAATATCCGCTTCGATATTTTTAGTTTTAGTTCGTACTTCGTAAAATAAATTAGGGCGATTAAAAGACGCTTTAAAAGTAGTAGCATCCGACATGTCTAAATTTTTCAGAATGTCTTCTTGTACTTTTGGAGTAGCCGTTGCTGTTAAACCAATAACGGGTACATTTCCTAATTGCTTTATGATTGCTCTTAAATTACGGTATTCGGGTCTAAAATCATGTCCCCATTCTGAAATACAATGCGCTTCATCGATAGCCACAAAAGAAATAGTTACACTTTGTAAAAACTCAATGTATTCTTCTTTGGTTAATGACTCTGGAGCAACATAAAGTAATTTGGTAATTCCAGAAGTAATATCTTTTTTAACTTGAGTGATTTCGGTTTTGGTAAGTGAGGAATTTAGTACATGAGCAATTCCGATTTCTGAAGATACACCGCGAATGGCATCAACTTGGTTTTTCATCAACGCAATTAATGGTGAAACCACAATGGCTGTTCCTTCCTGAATTAGTGCAGGTAATTGATAACAAAGTGATTTACCACCACCAGTGGGCATAATAACAAACGTATTATTTTTTGCTAGGATACTTTTTATTACTTGTTCTTGTAACCCTTTGAATTGGTTAAAGCCAAAATATTTTTTTAATTCTTTGTGTATGTCAATTTCGTTTAAATTCATTCTAACTTTAAAGGTATTTTTACATAAATTTGCAATTATAAATATACAACTTTCTTTTATTAATACAAATTTAATAACAATTCTATTTTGATATCCAAAGAAAATATTATTGCATCCGCAAAAAAAACAATTTCTTCTGAAAGTCAGTCCATTGCAAAACTCACTGAATTTATCGATACAAATTTTGTAGCAGCTGTAGAAATTATTTATAATTCAAAAGGCAGATTAATTATTACCGGAATTGGTAAAAGCGCTATTATTGCTCAAAAAATTGTTGCCACTTTAAATTCAACTGGAACTCCCTCAATTTTTCTGCATGCATCAGAAGCAATTCACGGTGATTTAGGCGTATTGCAACCTGATGAAGTGGTAATTTGTATTTCAAAAAGCGGCAACAGCCCAGAAATAAAAGTGCTGGTGCCTTTATTAAAACGCTTTGGAAATAAATTAATTGCAATCACCGGAAATCCAACTTCCTTTTTAGGAACCGAATCGGATTATGTTTTGAACACGTACGTGGAAAGCGAATCGTGTCCTAATAATTTAGCTCCAACAAACAGCACCACAGCGCAATTGGTAATGGGAGATGCTATTGCAGTTTGCCTGATGGAAATGCGAAATTTCACCAGTGCCGATTTTGCCAATTACCATCCAGGTGGTGCCTTGGGTAAAAAATTATTACTTCGTGTTCGGGACATGTTAGATACTACTCATAAACCTATGGTTTCTTCCGATTCCAGTGTAAAAAATGTGATTGTTGAGATTTCTGAAAAGCGATTGGGCGTTACAGCCGTAATGGAAAATAATAAAGTAATCGGAATTATCACGGATGGTGATATTAGAAGAATGTTGAATAAAACCGAAACGATATCCGGCTTGACCGCAAAAGATATTATGACGGTGAATCCGAAAATGATTCAATCCTCCGAATTGGTCAATGATGCTTTGGATGTATTAGAACAGTATTCGATAACACAACTTGTCGTTCTTGAAGGCGATGAATACCAAGGTGTGCTTCATTTGCATGACATCTTAAAAGAAGGAATCGTATAATGGCAGAAAAGAACTTTAAAGAGATGTCGTTTCTTGACCATCTTGAAGAATTGAGATGGGTTTTAGTGCGAAGCACTGTCGCAGTATTAATCATGGCAACGGTAACGTATTTTTTTTGTGATTATATTTTCGACACGATTATTTTTGGTCCGACGGATCCGAGTTTTATAACCTATCGTTTTTTTTGTGACGCGTCTCATTATGTAGGTTTTGCTGATAGTATCTGTATTACCGAATTGAATTTTATAATCCAAAATACAGAAATGGAAGGTCAGGTAAATATCTTTATCTGGGTTTGTATTACGGCCGGATTTATTCTTGCTTTCCCATATATTCTCTGGCAATTATGGAAATTTATTAGTCCGGCGCTCTACGAAAAAGAAAAGAAAAACGCACGACTTTTTATTTTTTCAGCGTCGATCTTATTTTTTCTCGGTGTGTTATTTGGATATTTTGTAATTGTTCCGATGTCGATAAATTTCTTAGCCACTTTCACTATAAGCAGTGTAGTAAAAAACCAATTCAGTATTGATTCGTATGTGAGTATGGTAAAAACGGCGGTCATCGCAAGTGGATTGTTTTTTGAATTGCCGATTATTATTTACTTCTTAACCAAACTCGGATTGGTCACTCCGACTTTCCTTAGAACCTATCGGAAATACGCAATTGTTATTGTATTAATTGTAGCGGCAATTGTGACTCCGCCCGATGTAGTAAGTCAGATAACTGTTGCGATTCCGATGTTGATTATTTATGAAGCAAGTATTTTTATATCGGTATTGGTAACCAAAAATAAAAAAGTAAATGGGTAATATAGTTGAAGATTTTAATGACTATCGTTCTAAAATGAACGCAAAATTGTTGGCCGACAACAATAAAATAGTAAAGCGTATTTTTAATTTGGATACCAACGCTTACGCGGAAGGAGCTCTTGATGTAAAAACGAAAGAACTTTTAGGATTAGTAGCATCGGCAGTTTTGCGATGTGATGATTGCATCAAATACCATTTAGAAACCAGCTATAAAGAAGGCATCTCCAAAGAAGAAATGATGGAAGCCATGGGAATTGCGACTTTAGTGGGCGGAACCATTGTTATTCCGCATTTGAGAAAAGCATATGAATTTTGGGAAGCGTTGGAAGCGGGAAGTTAGAATATGGGAGATGGAAGATGGAAGATGGAAGTTTCCAAATTTGAAGTTAAAAGCATAAATCAAATAAATCATTTTTGTTTATTTGTACCGAATAAAAACTCAGTCACTCAGATACTCAGCAACTCAGTAACTCAATACAAATGAAATTAAGAGCCGAAAATTTAGTTAAAACCTACAAAGGAAGAAGCGTTGTAAAAGGCATTTCTGTAGAAGTAAATCAGGGAGAAATCGTTGGATTATTAGGTCCAAATGGTGCCGGAAAAACGACTTCTTTTTACATGATTGTTGGTTTGGTGAAACCGAATTCCGGAAATATTTATCTCGACGATATGAATATTACCGAGTTTCCGATGTACAAAAGAGCTCAAAACGGAATTGGGTATTTGGCTCAAGAAGCCTCTGTTTTTAGAAAATTAAGTATTGAAGATAATATTCTAAGTGTTTTACAACTTACCAAACACACTAAAGAAGAACAGATTGCCAAAATGGAAAGCTTGATTTCCGAATTCGGATTGGAACATATTCGTACCAATCGCGGTGATTTACTTTCGGGTGGTGAACGTCGACGTACAGAAATCGCACGTTGTTTGGCAACCGATCCAAAATTTATTTTATTGGATGAACCGTTTGCCGGAGTTGATCCAGTTGCGGTAGAAGACATCCAACGTATTGTAGCACAATTGAAAAACAAAAACATTGGAATCCTCATTACTGATCACAATGTGCAAGAAACGCTCGCCATTACCGATAAAACGTATTTGATGTTTGAAGGTGGAATTCTGAAAGCGGGAATTCCAGAAGAACTGGTTGAAGACGAAATGGTACGTCGCGTGTATCTCGGACAAAATTTCGAATTGCGTAAAAAGAAAATCGAATTCTAGATGGAACCAAGTCGGGAACAAATTTACATATGGCACAACGATCCTAAAAATGTGTAATAGTGTCATTTCGAGGAACGAGAAATCACATACTCTGAATCCACTTGAGGAGATTGCTTCGTTCCTCGCAATGACTAAACTACTTTTTTGTCATCATATTATTTATAACCGACAATAAAACATACATCACTATTATTAAAGGAATTGCCAAATACTGCAACGTAATAATCATAACTACAGAAGCAGCTAAAAAAGCAATCTGTAACTTGTATTTCTGAAAGCTAAAATCTTTAATTTTTAAAGAGAATAACGGAATTTCGGCATTCATAACGTAAGCACTAACAAATACAAGAATAACTAATAGCCATTTGTTGTATACCACTCCAGAAAAATTATCGTCATAAAAAGCAATGTTAATCAGTGGCAAACTCATAAAGAAAAGAGCGTTGGCTGGCGTTGGCAAACCAATAAACGAGTCTGATTGCCGTGTATCAATATTAAAATTGGCTAAACGGTAACAGGCACCTAGTGTAATAATAAATCCTAAATAAGGTAACATACTTTCAACACCAAAACAATCCGCATCAGACAATAATTTAAAAACAACAAACCCAGGCGCAACACCACTTGTCACCATATCCGCCAACGAATCTAATTGTACTCCTAAAGGTCCGGAAACGCCAAACTTTCTGGCGAAAAATCCATCGAAAAAATCAAAGAAGATTCCCAAACAAACAAAATAGAAAGCCAAATCAAATTTAAAATCAGCAATAAAAACCATAGCAATACAACCACATAGTAAATTAAGAAGCGTTAGAAAGTTGGGAATGTGCTTTTTTATGTTCATTAGATTGGTTTTTCAAAAAACAAATTTAGTACAATAACTTAAAGAGAAGTACGTTTTATAAGAGATTTTTTATTACTTGAAAAACAATTGAATTTATTATCTTATTTGGCAGAAGTAAGCCGATAAAAATTTATATTTTTGAAAAAAATTGCTTTGAAACCGATGGGTTCGAAAATGTAAAATAAAAATACTATTTATGAGCAACCCGAGGTTCACGAACACCTTTAAAATCAATATTAAAATTGTGAGTAAAAAAATTGGACTCGTTCTACTTTTAATTACTTCATTATCCTTTGGTCAGGCCTTTAGAAAATATTCTAATGAGTTTATGAACATTGGTGTGGATGCTGCTGCACTCGGAATGTCGAATGCCGTGACGGCCTATACCAATGATGTAAATTCAGGGTATTGGAATCCGGCAGGATTAGTGCATCTAGATGACGGTCAAATTGCCTTAATGCACGCCAGTTATTTTGCCAATATTGCACAATACGATTACATCGCTTATGCCAAACCCATTGATGATAGAAGTGCGTGGGGAATTTCGTTAATTCGTTTTGGAGTTGATGACATTTTAAACACTACCCAACTTATCGATGGCGATGGAAATATCGATTACAATAGAATTAGCTTGTTTTCTACATCTGATTACGGATTGACGTTTTCGTATGCTAAAAAACTGCAGGTTCCTGGATTTCAATATGGCGTAAATGCTAAAGTAATTCGAAGAATTATTGGAAAATTTGCAAATTCATGGGGATTTGGCCTTGATGCAGGTTTGCAATTTGAACGCAACGATTGGAAATTTGGGTTGATGCTTCGCGATATCACTTCTACTTATAATATCTGGAACATTGATGAGGAAGAGTATAAAAAAGTGCAAAATGCTGTTCCAGGACAAAATCAAGATTTACCAGAAAGCACCGAAATTACTTTACCAAAA
>JANNCY010000071.1:0-2939 GCA_031387085.1 Flavobacteriales bacterium
AAAAAGAATGGAAGTAATGACAGATTGCTTCCCATATATGAAAAATTAGTCACACGTTCGATGTTTGGGAATACCAATGCGAGTAGAAATTCGGCATAAGAAAAATTTCGATTATTCGATTATTCGATTTTTGGATAGTTCGAACCATCGAATAATCGAATTATCTAACAATCCAAAATAAAAATTAATCTATGAAACCATCTCAATTACAATCGACCGAATTCGCACCTTTTTATGCGACATATATCAATCAAGTTTCTGAAGAATTTACTTTGCAGGAAGAATTGGAAATTTCACTACACCGATTTATAAAATTTGTGCAAGACATTCCGTTGGATAAATTTGATTACCGTTATGCGGAAGGAAAGTGGACAATAAAGGATATTATTCAACACTTAATTGATGCTGAACGAATATTTGCTTATCGTGCTTTGCGATTTGCCAGAAATGACAAAACCGATTTACCAGGTTTTGAAGAGAATGATTACGTTGACAACGCCAATGCAAACGAAAGAAACATTATGTCTTTATTGACAGATTTGTCGGCAGTGAGGCATTCGACTTTATTGTTATTCAAAACCTTTTCGGAAGAACAATTGTTTCGACTAGGTACAGCTAACAACAATCCGATTTCAGTTCGGGCTTTAGGTTTTGTTATTATTGGACATCAGAATCATCATCAACGCGTTTTTCAAGAGCGATATTTATAGTTATTACACAGAGATTCACGGAGAAAGGCACAGAGTTTCACAAAGATTTTTATTTTACTCCATGTGCTCTGTGCCTTTCTCTGTGAGCTCTGTGCAATTAAAAAAGTTTGCAATTAGTATATTTTCATTTAAAAGAAAATAAAAAATAAACTCTCTGTGAGCTCTGTGCAATAAAAAAAGTCCGCTACTAGCGGACTTTATATTTATTCTTCATCGTCTTCGTCTTCAAAATTATCAGAAGGTTCAAAGTCGTCATCCTCGTCATCGTCATCTCCATCATCAGAACCGCCTTTATCGATAAGCAAATCTTCTTCTTCTTCATCGTCTTCTTCATTTGGAGCATCTTCATCATCATCAAGTCCTTCTACTGGAATGATTGGTTCAATAACCGAATCGATATCATCTTCTTCATCGTATTTCTCCATTCTGCTTGCCAGTTTTGTGCTCACTTTTACCAAATAAATAGTGTCAATAGTTCGAACTTCAACTGCTTCTATCAATTCATTTTGAGCATTTCTAAAACGAATGATGTCAGTATCGTCATATCCTTCAGGAAATTTTTCAACTAATAAGTTTAAAATATCGCCAGTTAGTTTAGCATAATCAACAATAATTCTTTTCATAAAAACACTATTATAAATCTAATAAATAAGCAAAAATTAGAGGTGCAACAATGGTTGCATCCGATTCAATAATGAACTTAGGAGTAGTAATATCTAATTTACCCCAAGTAATTTTCTCATTTGGTACAGCACCAGAATACGAACCATAACTGGTTGTAGAATCGGATATCTGACAAAAATAACTCCAAAATGGAATGTCGTGCATTTCCATATCTTGGTATAACATTGGTACTACGCAAATCGGAAAATCGCCAGCAATACCACCGCCAATTTGGAAAAAGCCAACACCTTTTCCTGTTGAATTTTTCGGATACCAATCGGCCAACCACATCATGTATTCGATTCCACTTTTCATAGTGGTCGGTTTGAATTCCCCTTTAATACAATACGATGCAAAAATATTTCCCATCGTACTATCTTCCCAACCTGGAACCACAATCGGTAAGTTTTTTTCTGCCGCGGCAACCATCCATGAATCTTTTGGATCGATTTCGTAGTATTGTTGTAGAACGCCAGAATTAATCATTTGATACATGAACTCGTGTGGAAAAAAGCTTACGCCTTTGTCATTCGCATCTTTCCAAACATTGTAAATGTGTTTTTGCAATCGTCTAAATGCTTCTTCTTCTGGAATGCAAGTGTCGGTAACTCTATTGTAATGATTTTCTAATAAATCCCATTCGTCTTGCGGACTCAAATCTCTGTAATTCGGAACTCTTTTGTAGGAGTTGTGTGCTACTAAATTCATTATATCTTCTTCAAGATTGGCTCCTGTGCAAGAAATAATGTGCACTTTGTCTTGACGAATCATTTCAGCAAGTGACTTTCCTAATTCTGCAGTACTCATGGCGCCAGCTAGAGAAATCATCATTTTACCATTCTCAAGTAAATGTTGTTCATATCCTTTTGCTGCATCAACTAAAGCTGCCGCATTAAAATGGAGATAATTTTTCTCAATAAACTGACTTATTGGTCCTTTGCTCATTTTGTATGTTTACTATTTGTATTCGTAGTTTGGAGTTTCAAAGAAAAACTTTTTTTTTAATACTTCAAACTGTTTTTTTTAATTTTTTTAAAAACTTTTTTAGGGGTTTAATAGAACTATATTGATTGTTATTTTTTTGAATAGCCCAATATTTTCAATACATCATCAGATGTTTGTTGCTCCGAAAAAACTTCAGTTCCTATGATTCCGTTTTCGTCTTCACCGATTAGAATGTGTTTTGGTTGTGGAATCAAACAGTGGTGCAAACCGCCATATCCTCCGATAGTTTCCTGATAAGCTCCGGTATTAAAAAACCCGATATACAAAGGTTTTTCTTTGTTGTATTTTGGTAAATAAATGGCGTTCATATTTTGTTCGGAGTTGTAGTAATCGTCGCTATCGCAAGTCATTCCTCCTAATAATACCCGTTCATACGTATCATTCCAACGGTTTATTGCTAACAATATGAAACGTTTGTTTATCGCCCATGTGTCTGGTAAAGTCGTAATAAATGAAGAGTCAATCATGTTCCAGGCTTCTCTATCATTTTGTTGTTTCTGATACAACACTTGATAAATGGCTCCACCGGATTCTCCAACAGTAAACGATCCAAATTCCGTA
>JANNCY010000092.1:0-4728 GCA_031387085.1 Flavobacteriales bacterium
TCCAAACTTGAGAAAATGGATTCCCGCCTACGCGGGAAAGACGCTATCCTAGTAACGAGAATGTCTTACTAAATAAGATGCTCTGCCCCCGATTGCAACGGAAAGCATTTTTTAAGAAAACGCTATTTTTTGTTGCTTTAAAAAAGCGACCAGCGGAAGCTGTTTTTACTGCTTACAAAAAAAGCGTTGGACAAAAAATCTTGAAGTGGAAAGCGGGAATAGGCACAAAAAAAGTCGAAAACCATTGCTGACTTTCGACTTTCGATTTTAGGCTTTCGACTATTAAACGTTAAATCGGAAATGCATCACATCACCATCTTTTACAATGTATTCTTTTCCTTCGACTTTAAATTTTCCTGCTTCTTTGGCTTTGGTTTCTGAACCATAAAGCACATAATCTTCGTAGGAGATTACCTCTGCACGAATGAATCCTTTTTCGAAATCGGTATGGATAACTCCGGCTGCTTTTGGTGCGGTATCGCCAACGTTAATCGTCCAAGCGCGCACTTCTTTTACGCCAGCCGTGAAGTAGGTCTGTTGCTTTAACAATTTGTATGCAGCACGAATTAAAACGGCAGAACCTGGTTCGGTTAAACCTAAATCTTCTAAGAACATTTGACGTTCTTCGTAGGTTTCTAATTCGGTGATATCGGCTTCTGTCCCAACTGCTAGTACAATCACTTCAGCATTTTCGTCTTTTACCAATTCGCGAATTTGGTCCACGTATTTATTTCCGGTTGCTGCCGATTCTTCATCAACATTACAAACATACAATACGGGTTTTGTGGTGATTAATTGAAAATCTTCTAACAATTCTTCTTCATCATTATTTTGAGGAGTCACGGTTCTGGCCGATTTCGCTTGTAGTAAAGCTTCGCGGATTCTATCTAAAAATGCTTTTTCTACCTGCGCTTCTTTATTACCAGTTTTGGCAGCACGGTTGACTTTCTCCAAACGTTTTTCTACCGTTTCTAAATCTTTTAATTGAAGTTCGATATCGATGGTTTCTTTGTCGCGAATCGGATTTACATTCCCATCTACGTGGATGATGTTGTCGTTATCGAAACAACGCAACACGTGAATAATCGCGTTACATTCTCTGATATTTCCAAGAAATTGATTTCCCAAACCTTCGCCTTTACTTGCTCCTTTTACCAATCCGGCGATATCAACAATATCAACAGTTGCCATTTGAACACGGTCTGGTTTTACCAATTCTTCCAATTTATTGATTCTTGGATCGGGAACGTTTACGACTCCGATATTTGGTTCGATGGTACAAAACGGAAAGTTGGCACTTTGCGCTTTGGCATTGGATAAACAATTAAATAAAGTCGATTTTCCTACGTTTGGTAATCCTACAATTCCTGCTTTCATTATGAATGTAATTTTAAAAGTGTGCAAATATACTTTTATTAATCCGAAAAATAAAGGCACAAAAAAACCTGAAGTCTAATTTCAGGTTTTTTTCTTTACTCGTTATGCAAAAACGCTTGTCGGTTTAAAAGTGTTTCTTCGCTTTCTACATGATTGTCATCGGGAACGCAACAATCAACTGGACAAACCGCAGCGCACTGTGGTTCATCATGGAAGCCTTTACATTCGGTACATTTTCCTGGAACGATGTAATAAATATCATCTGAAATTGGTGTTTGAGCCGCATCCGAATCGACTTCTGTTCCGTCTGGTAAGATTACTTTTCCATGTAATTTCGTTCCGTCTTTATAACGCCAATCATCTGCTCCTTCGTATATTGCTGTATTCGGGCATTCTGGCTCACATGCGCCACAATTAATACATTCATCTGTTATTATTATTGCCATTCTATTTAAAGATTAAAGAATATAGAAAAAAGAACATAGACTTAATCATTTAAGAAAACGTATCTTTTCTCTTTATTCTATTTTCTATTATCTTATTTTTGCAAAATTACAATCAAAACCATTCATATACAAGTTAACGATGTCACAAAAAGCGAAAAAAAAATGTTTTATTGCATTGGGAAGGTTCTTAAGCCAATTCTCATTGGATAATAACATTAAAAATGAAGCGGTTTTACGTAATAATGTTTTTTATGACGATTTCATTACGTTGATTGAATTGTCCCAATCTCACAATGGTTGGTTTACACCAGAACAAGTGTATTTTGCAATTCAATCGTGGGCGAATGCTTTGACGGAAGAGAATTTAGACCAATGGTTGTCTAATTATAATTTTGAAAATGTACAACCTAAAACAGTCGGATTGATTATGGCGGGGAATATTCCGCTAGTGGGATTTCACGATTTTGTTTCAGTGGTTATTGCCGGACATAAAGCGTTGGTCAAAACGTCATCCAACGACCAACATTTGATAAAATTTTTAGCGAATTATTTGATTGCCGTCGACGCAAATATTGCAGATTTTATTGAATTCACCGATGGAAAGTTGAAAAATTTCGACGCTGTTATCGCCACAGGAAGCAACAATACAGCGCGTTATTTTGAATTTTATTTTAAAGACAAACCAAGTATCATTCGCAAAAACAGAAACTCGGTTGCCGTTTTAAACGGAAAAGAATCACATGACGATTTGGTTAATTTAGGAGAAGACATCTTTCGTTATTTCGGATTGGGATGTCGTAATGTTTCCAAAATTTTTGTCCCGAAAGGCTATCATTTTGATGCTTTTTTTAAGGCGATGTACGAGCAAAAAGATGTGATTTGTTACGAGAAATACTCAAACAATTACGATTACAACAAAGCGGTTTTTTTGATGAGTAACTTTCAATTGTTGGATAATGAATTTTTGACTATTAAAGAAGATGTGAGTTATGCTTCTCCAATTTCATCGGTGTTTTATGAGTACTATGATAGTATCGCTGAAATACAATCGCGATTGGAAAATGACAAAGACCAAATTCAGTGTATAGTGTCTAATGATTTGATTCCGAATAGCATTTCCTTTGGAAAAACGCAATTGCCACAACTTTGGGATTATGCGGATAATGTTGACAGCATTGCTTTTTTAATTGCCATCTAATAAGAACCTATTTCATCATAAAATTTTATAAACTACATCGTTATTGTTAATAACCTTTAACAATTATTGCCTAATTCTAATCGCTATTTCATTCGCTATTACCGAAATTTGCATCATTAATTTTTGGAATTTACACCATGAAAAAACACAATTACAGCGCCGGACCTTGCATTTTACCGCAAGAAGTATTTGAAAAATCGGCTCAAGCCATTTTAAATTTTAATAATTCTGATTTATCGATTTTAGAAATATCGCACCGAAGCAAAGATTTTGTTGCCGTTATGGACGAAGCACGTGCTTTGGTTTTAGAACTTCTTGGTTTGGAAAACAAAGGATACCAAGCGTTGTTTTTACAAGGTGGTGCCAGTATGGAATTCCTAATGGTGCCTTACAATTTGATGAAAGTCGATGGTAAAGCCGCTTATTTGGATTCGGGAACCTGGGCCAATAACGCCATTAAAGAAGCCAAACTTTTTGGTGAAACTGTCGTTGTCGCTTCTTCAAAAGAAGACAATTACAATCACATTCCTAAAAATTACAGCATTCCAGAAGACGCTAGTTATTTTCATTGCACCAGCAACAATACCATTTTTGGAACACAAATGAAATCGTTTCCAAAAACGAACGTTCCTGTAATTTGCGATATGAGTTCGGATATCTTTTCAAGAACTATTGATTTCTCTCAATTTGATTTGATTTACGCCGGGGCCCAAAAAAATATGGGTCCAGCCGGAACAACACTCGTAGTTGTAAAAGAAGCAATTCTAGGAAAATCAGGACGCGCTATTCCGAGTATATTGGATTACGAAAAACACATTAAAGCCGAAAGTATGTACAATACGCCTGCGGTTTTTCCTGTGTATGCGTCACTATTAACGTTACAGTGGTTGAAAAACCTTGGCGGAATTTCCGCTATTGAAAAAATAAACGAAGCCAAAGCGATTTTGCTGTATTCTGAAATTGATAGGAATCCGTTATTCAAAGGAACGGCAGCTGTTGAAGACAGAAGCATCATGAATGCCACGTTTTTATTGGAAAATGAAGAACACCAAGAAGCCTTTGACAAAATGTGGAAAGCAGCCGGAATATCTGGTATTGCTGGACATCGTTCTGTTGGTGGCTACCGAGCATCGATGTACAATGCGTTGCCATTGGAAAGCGTTCAGGTTTTGGTAGATGTGATGAAGGAGTTGGAAAAAATGTTCAATGTTCAGTCGCAATTGGCAGTATAAAATAAATAAACAAATAATCAATGAGGGTAAGCAGATTGCTTAGTTCCTCGCAATGACAACAAAATGAAAGTATTAGCCAATGACGGAATTTCAAAAAGCGGAATTAAAGCTTTAGAAAAAGACGGTTTTGAAGTAATTACCACAAAAGTGGCACAAGAACAAGTTATCAATTATATCAATACCAATCATGTTGACGTATTGTTGGTGCGTAGTGCCACCAAAGTGCGTCAGGATATTATCGACAATTGTCCAAGTTTAAAAATCATCGGTCGAGGTGGTGTTGGAATGGACAATATTGATGTAGAATACGCTCGTGCCAACGGAAAATACGTAATAAACACGCCAGCTTCTTCTTCTGAAAGCGTTGCAGAATTAGTGTTCGCACACTTGTTTACAGGTGTTCGTTTCTTGCATGATTCGAATAGAAACATGCCATTGGAAGGCGATACGAACTTTGAAGGTTTGAAAAAGGCTT
>JANNCY010000037.1:0-9757 GCA_031387085.1 Flavobacteriales bacterium
TCCAAAACAAAAGCAATTGTTCCGGTGCATTATGCCGGAGTTGCCTGCGATATGGATAAAATAATGACACTAGCTTACAAATATAATTTGCTAGTTATAGAAGATGCAGCGCAAGCTATCGATAGTTTTTACACCAGCAAAGATGGTTCGGTAAAGGCATTGGGAAGCATCGGACATTTAGCTGCTTTTTCGTTCCATGAAACCAAAAACATTGTGTCTGGCGAAGGCGGAATGTTAACTATAAATGATGAACAGTTTGTTCATCGTGCCGAAATAATTTGGGAAAAAGGAACCAATAGAGCCGAGTTTTTTAGAGGTGAAATCAACAAATACGGTTGGGTTGACATTGGTTCTTCGTTTTTACCTTCCGAAGTGATATCTGCTTTTCTGTGGGCACAAATTGAAAACTTAGACGATATCCAATCCAAAAGAATTCAATTGTGGAATACGTATTATGATGGTTTGAAAGCGTTGAATTTACAGAAGATTACACTTCCAACAATTCCAGATTTTGCGAGCAATAACGGACACATGTTCTATATCGGTTTGGAAACTATTGAGCAAAGAGAAAAACTAATTGCGCTTTTAAAACAAAATGGTTTTCATGCTGTTTTTCATTATATATCACTGCATTCTAGTTCCTACTATAACGATAAACACGATGGTAGAATATTAGTAAACTCCGATAATTTCACCAATACACTATTGCGATTGCCTATGTTTTATGAATTGGATAATGCAACGATTACTATAATAGTTCAATTAATTCAAAAATTTCATGACTAATGAACGAAAAAAAAACAACACTTATACTCGTTTTATTAGTAATTGTTTTTTTATCAGTTAGTTATTTATCGTATCCTTTAGTTGGTCCCGATTCGGGTTATTACCTTGCTACAGCACGGGAATTTTATAACGGAAATGTTTATTTTATAGACATTGCAACGGCTTATAATCCTTTAGCAATTATTATTTTAGGAATTCCATTTTTGTTTTCATCACATCCCGATCCGAGATGTAGTTTGATAATTAACATGTTCATTATTTGGCTTTCTGCTTTTGTTTTGTATTTCATTCTTCAAAAAATCAAAGACAGCAAAAAAGAGAATATATTCTTCGCTTTATTCTTTGTTTTAGGATCCTTACTTTTGGATGGAAGTTACTTAATGTTAGAACCTATTTCTGTTTTCTTTCAATTGGGTGGATTGCTTTTTTATCTGATTAATAGAGAATCCAACGCACCCAAATACTTATTATTTGCAGGTGTTGCATTCGCGTTATCTTTTTTATCCAAACAATACGGAATGTTCATTTTAGCTCCAATTGGAATCGATATTTTAGTAAATAAGAACCAGATTGCTAAAAAAACAATGTTGTTGAGTATTGGATTTTTGCTTCCGATTTTAGTATTCTACAGTTATTTAAGCAACAATGGAGCTGGTTTTTTAGAGTTTATAAATTACATTTTCGGAAAAGGTATCCATCTTGACAAAGGCAATGGAACCGGAATTAATTACAACCTAACGACCTATTTAATCGGCTTTGGTGTATTCGTTTTTTATAATTTATACGTGCTGTTTATTCCCGTTTTATTTTTTAAAAACAGAAAAACCTTCGATTATAAAAACGTATTGTTTATTAGCATTTTACCATTTTCACTTTTGGTATTACTATCTGCATCGTATGCGCATTATTTTCAATATGTTTTGCCGTATGCGTTAATTGCTTTTGCGTATTTATGTTACACTTTTGTAACTCCAATTAATAAGTATAAAGAAGTTGTTTTTTTGATTTCAATACTTATAATGGGTGTTATTTCGGCAATTTCTTATACCAGAAAACAAGATAAAATTAATTTGCAAGAAGAATCAATCAAACAACTTTCTGCTGTTATTCCAACGCAATCAGAAGTATATTTAGACGGAATTTCTCCGGCTTTTTATTATTTATGCGATTATAAATCGATACAACTTAATAAAATCGGATTCACATTTCCAGGTTATTTTTATCCTAAGACAATTGTACAAAACATGAGAAAAAATTCTTTTTTAGTGGTTTCAAAAGAAGCTTATTTGTCATACAGAAGTCAGGTAGGTAGTTTTTCTAAAAAGGAAATCACAGTCAATAATCAAACTTTTTTTGTCCTTAAAAAAGAATAAACATGATTTTAGTTTCGGTTATAGTTCCGGTTTACAATGCAGAATTACATCTTAAAAAATGTATCGAATCGCTCTTGTCTCAAACACTACATTCATGCGAATTTATTTTTATAAATGATGGTTCTACAGATAAAAGTCGGTATATTATTGAAGAATTTCTAAAAAATGACAACCGAATTATTCTAATCAACCAAGAAAATCAAGGTGTAAGTGTTGCCAGAAATCAAGGGTTGAAAATTGCTAAAGGAAACTATATCGGATTTGTAGATGCGGATGATTATATCGAAAAGGAATATTTCGAAAAGCTTTACAATGAAATAAATCAAAGCAATTTAGATTGCATAGTTGCAAAATACTATTCAACGTTAGACGGACATACTTCTGTTTCAAAGCATCCATTTAATTCCAATGAAATTTTTAATACGGAATTTATAAAAAGCAACATCAGTCCGTTTTTTATAAAAGAAGATAAATTAAATACCATTTGGAACAAGCTATACAAAGCCGAAATTTTAACATCCAATCCACATATTCAATTTCCAAATGGAATTGTAATTGGTGAAGACGGACTTTTCAACCTACTATTTTTTAATCAATGCAACAGCGTAAAGTTTATCGACTATTGCGGTTATAATTATCAGGAAATTGCGAAAAGTGCCACAAGAGATGCATCTAAAGATTATTTTGCCTTAGCACTTCAGCAGTTTAACTACGATTATAAAATCGAATTTGAAGTTGATTTAGATAATGACGAAATAACAAAATTAAAATCGCTGCGGTTAATTAATACAGTAATTTCTTTGGTAAATGTCTATTTCAATTCCAATTTTGATTGGATATCAAAGCGCAAATACGTCTATACAATGATTTCCAATCCGATTATCATTCAGCTTTTGAAAGAGTATTGGATTGAAATTGTAAAAGACAAAACCAAATTTCAAATTCTGATTCTAAAAGGAATCCAATATAAATCGGTATTTTTGTTACAGATGGCGACATCGTACAGCAATTATAGAAACAAAAAATAAATGAAAATACTAATGTTCTTCCACAACGGAAGTTTAAATAGAGGATGTGAGGCTATTGTTCGCTCTGGAGTAGCACTTATCAAAAGTCAAAATCCAAATGCCATTGTAAATTTGGCTTCTTTTAATCCCGATTCGGATACTATTATTCCATTAATTGATACTATTTACGATGCCAGAAATGTGGTGATAAACAAGTTTTCATTGGTTGGAATTATGACTGCTTTTAAGTTCAAACTTTTTAAAGACGAAACGTACTTTCTTAGAAAACAGCAAAATAACATCATAAAACTGATTCAGGAACACGATGTTTTTTTATCTATTGGTGGCGATAATTATTGCTATGGCGAACAACCTTGGCTGTATGAAATTGATAGAAATATAAAAAAAGCAGGAAAAAAGTTAGTGCTTTGGGGAGCTTCTATTGGCGATGATGATTTGTCAAATGATAAAATAACCGATTTAAAATCGTTCGATTTAATTCTGGCAAGAGAAAGTCTCACTTGTGAAATCCTCAAAAATAACGGAATAAAAAATGTTCAACTTTGTGCCGACGGCGCTTTTACAATGGTTAAAGAAGAATTACCTCTTCCCATTGAATGGCAATTGGGCAATACTATCGGGTTTAATTTTAGTCCGTTAGTGTGGAATAAAAACAAAGCATCGCATCAAGCAGCGTTCGACTTAGTGCAACATATTTTAGATACAACCGATATGACCATTGCATTAACGCCACATGTAATGGAAACTGGAAACGACGATTACGAATGTTTGCAATCGTTTTACGAAAAATTCAAAGCAACAAAAAGGGTTTTATTGCTTCCTAATAATTTAAATGCGATTCAATACAAAGGCTATATTGCGAGAATGCGATTTTTTATAGGTGCTAGAACACATGCGACAATTGCAGCCTATTCGACTTTAATTCCGACTTTAGTATTGGGTTACAGCATCAAATCGAAAGGAATTGCCAAAGACATTTTTGGCGAAGAAAAATTAGTGTTGAGCATCAAAGAAATTTCAGATAGTCAAAAACTAATTGCTAAATTTGAAGAAATGAAGTCGCAGGAAAACGAAATCGTAACGCAATTAGCCAATAGAATTCCAGAAATAAAAAAGATGTCGCAAAAAGCAGCTCACTATCTTTTTGAATTGTAAAATGAAAAAAAAAATACTCTTTGTAATGCCAAGTCTCCAAGCTGGAGGAGCCGAAAAATGCTTGGTCAACTTGCTCAATGAATTCGACTACAACAAGTATGATGTCGATCTGCTTTTGTTGAACAAAACGGGTATTTTTTTAAAATTGGTTCCTTCAGAAGTTACTATATGTACCTTTCAAAATGATTTCATTACTTTTTCTAAAAATCCAATTACTTCCTTTTTTACATTTTTAAGCAAAGGAAAATTGGGTTTAGCGTATTCAAGAATTGCTTTTACTTTTAAAAACAGATTTATAAAAAACAAAGGTATTGCAGAACAATATTCGTGGAAAGACTTAAAAAAAGCGATTCCGAAAAGTCAAAAAGAATACGATGTTGCAATTGGTTTTCTTGAAAAAACTTCCATATATCTAACGGTTGATTGCATTTCCGCAAAGCAAAAAATTGGTTTTATCAACAACGATTATAAGATGCTTAATTTAGATTCGGCATTTGATGAACCGTATTTTACACAACTCGATTATCTATTTACGGTTTCTGAATCGTGCGAAGAAGTTTTGAAAACTACTTTTCCGAATTTAAAATCGAAGATAAAAATGATGTACAATATTCTTTCCGAAAAAGCAATTCAGAATTTAGCTAACGAAAGAATAGAAGGTTTAGACACAGCAATAAATCTAGTAACTTTAGGAAGGTTGAGTCATCAAAAAGGATTTGATATTGCCATAAAAGCAGCAGCTATTTTAGTCGAAAAAGGATATGATGTCAAATGGTATGTTCTTGGTGAAGGTGAAGAAAGAAACGCTTTAGAACAATCAATTAAAGAACACAATGTAACGGCAAATTTCATTCTTTTGGGAATAAAAGAAAATCCGTATCCTTACATCAACAACGCCACAATTTATGTCCAACCTTCTCGATTTGAAGGAAAATCATTGGCGATAGATGAAGCTAAAATACTGCATAAACCAATTTTAGCTGCTAATTTTACATCGGCTAAAGATCAAATTGAAAGTGGCATAAACGGATTGATTGTTCCGTTAAACGAAGAATCTATCGCTGACGGAATTATAGAATTAATCGAAAATGTAGCACTTCGAGAAAGCTTTATTTCCAATCTGAAAATGTACCATTACGGAACCGAATCGGAAATAAAAAAACTCTATCAAATTATTGATAATTAAAAAATGAAGAAAGATTTACTATTTGTCATGAATAAATTAAGTTGCGGTGGCGCTGAGAAATCGCTTATTTCGCTGCTACAACTCATCGATTATTCAAAGTACAATGTAGATTTATATCTGTTTAAACACGAAGGTTTTTTGATGAATCAAATTCCATCCCAAGTCAATTTATTGCCAGAACCAAAAGAGTTCCAATATTTCGACATGCCATTTTCACAAGTCGTAAAAGAATGTCTTTTGAGTTTTAATTTTAAAATTTTACTTGCTCGATTTAGAATGTCGATGATGTTACAAGCCGAAAAAATCCCTGCTGTTAGAGAACAAAAAGCGTGGCAATTCGTCGGACCTTGCTTAAAAAAAATTGATAAACAATACCACGCCACCATTGGCTATCTCGAAAAAAATCCCAATTATTTTTGTGTGGATAAAGTGAATGCGAAAATCAAAATCGGATTTGTCAACAACGACTATAAATTATTGATGTTGGATAAAAGTATCGATATTCCTTACTTCGAAAAATTAGATTATATTGTCACAGTTTCAGAAGCTTGCGAAGAAATTTTAATCGATAGTTTTCCGAATTTTAAAGGAAAAATAAAAATGATGTACAACATTCTCACGGAAAAAACCATTCACGCTTTGGCAGATGAACCAATTTCCGATTGGGATGAAAGTAAGATAAATATCGTTTCATTAGGAAGATTGAATTACCAAAAAGCATTCGACCTTGCCATTGAAGCGTGCGCAATTCTTGTAGAAAGAGGCGTCGATGTTAAATGGCATGTTCTTGGCGATGGAGAAGACCGATTAAAATTAGAAAAACACATTGCCGATAAGAACTTGCAAAATCATTTTATTTTATTGGGAATCAAAGAAAATCCGTATCCTTATATTAAAAAAGCAACGCTTTATGTTCAAACGTCACGATTTGAAGGAAAGTCAGTCGCTATTGATGAAGCCAAAATTTTACATAAACCGATTCTAGTAACCAATTTTCCATCGGCAAAAGACCAAATTGAAAATGGTGTTAATGGAAGCATTGTTGCGATGGACGCAAATTCAATTGCCAACGGAATCCAACAATTGGTTACTGATGAAGCAACCATGAATTTATTTGTAAGTAATCTGAAAAAGGAACAACTAGGAACTGAAGGTGAAATGAGCAAACTGTACGATTTAATTGAAAATCCAATACCATGATTTATTTTTTAATCATACTGATTTTAATCGCGCTTTTGATAGTGGTAATCGACTTTATTCCGCAATTCAATACCTGGCAAAGTCGCATTAAAATCGGGCAGTTTTTAAATAAGGAAATCTGGAAACAAAAAGTACTTTCAGTGGCAAAACAATGGTTAAATGCAACGCCAACAATTAAGTTAACCGACAATAATCGATTCATCATCATTGATGTTTTAAAAGGAAATTACAAACGGAATTCCATTCAAAGTTGGCAGGAAGCTACTTTATTATTGGGATTGAATGACTACACAATCAAAAATAAAGATACAAAAATCCGTAATCAAATCAACAATTTCATCCAATCTAAATTAGATACAAATGGCAATTGGAAAGTACTTCCCAAAGAAATTGACGCAGTTATTTTGGGTTATGCCATTTTAAAAACAGATGGAATTGATATCAACAAATACAAACCAGCTTTTGCAACTTTATACCAACTGATAAACGATTTAAAAGGAAAAGACGGAACGGTTGCTTACCGAAAACACATGCCCAATTTTAGATATGTAGACACGATTGGTTTCATTTCGCCTTTCTTAATTCGTTACGGATTGACATTTAATAATTCGGAAGCTGTTGAATTGGGAATCAATCAAATTAGAGAATTTAATAAATACGCAATGTTGCAAGACCAATTTATTCCGTGCCATGCATACAATATTGAAACGAAATTGCCTGTAGGATTGTTCGGATGGGGGAGAGGTTTAGGCTGGTATGCGATTGGTTTGATGGACACGTGGAATGAACTTCCGGATAATCATCCCAACAAAGCCGAATTGACCGAAATGGTAAAACGTTTTGCTACAATGGTGATGCAATTTCAAAAGGAGAATGGCAGTTGGAATTGGCAAATTTTAAATGGGCAATCCCAATCAGATTCTTCAACAACTGCTTCATTGGCTTGGTTTTTAGCGAATGCAGACAAGATAACCGATTGTAAAAAAGCAAAAGAAAAAGCACTTGAATATCTTATGAAAGTCACACGAAGAAACGGTGCCATCGATTTTTCGCAAGGTGACACAAAAGGAATTGGCGTATATTCGCAACAGTTTGATATTTTACCTTTCACACAAGGATTTTGTTTACGAACTTTAAATGAATAAAATGAATTTAGTATTCCTTTTTTTAAATAATTTCCGAATGCTGACTTTTAAAACAGTAATTGCTAATTGTGTAATTAAAGGCTTTCGCGATAAAAACAGCCTATTTATTCTGGAAGGAAATACAACATTTAAAGCTAGCAAATCTGCAAAAATCAACATAAAAAAAGGGTTTCTTTTTCTAAATAAATCATTTCGAGTTAAAGAGCCTTTTCCAGCGATGATTGAAATGCATGATAATTCCGAAATAAATGTCGAAGATACTTTTTCAATTCATTCAGGTTGCCATATAATTGTTTTGGAAAATGCTATACTAAACCTCGGAAGTGGTTACATCAATAGAAATATAAAGATTCGATGTTTTAAAGAAATTACCATCGGAAGCAACGTTGCGATTTCCGAAAATGTCACCATTTGGGACAGTGATGCGCACACAATCATTGGAAAAGACTCCAAAATGACGCAATCCATTCGCATCGGAAATAATGTTTGGATTGGCAACAATGCAACTATCCTAAAAGGCGTAACTATTGGAAACGGAGCAATTATCGCCGCTGGGGCTGTAGTTACAAAAGATATTCCTGAAGGGAGTTTGGCAGCAGGAATTCCAGCTAAAGTGATAAAAGAAAATGTAAAATGGAAGTAAATCATGAATAATAATTCAAGGTTATCCAATTCAATTAAGAATATTTCTTTTGGTTTAATCGCTCAAGTATCACAAATGATTTTGGGCTTTATAAGCCGAACAATTTTTATTCGATACCTTGCTGTTGAATACTTAGGTGTTAACGGTTTATTTACCAACATTCTTTCCCTTTTATCGTTGGCCGAATTAGGAATTACAAGTGCCATAGTCTTTTCGTTATACAAACCATTAGCAGAAAAAGACGAAAAAAAACTGGCGGGATTAATTAATTTTTTCTCAAAAATTTATACCAGAATTGCATTGATTATAGCCGTTTTGGGTTTGATTCTAATTCCGTTTTTAGATACAATTGTCGAGAATCCACCAAAAAATATTGCCGATAATCTCACGCTGATTTATTTATTGTTTTTATTCAATACCGTTGCATCCTATTTTATGCAATACAAGTTGAGTTTGTTTCAAGCTGATCAGAAAACCTATATTATTTCTAAAAACAATATTTTTATTTTTTTCTTTCAGAACGTCGCGCAAATTGTCGTTTTAATACTGTTTAAAAATTTTATTTTGTACCTACTAGTGCAATCGTTTTTTCAATTGGTTGGGAATTTCATCATAGGGTCCAAAGTCGGAAAACATTATCCCTTTCTTGAAAAATATAAAAATGAAGTGGTGGATGAAACGTCAAAAAAAGCGATTTATGCCAATGTAAAATCGACGAGTTTGGTAAAGATTGGCGGACTCTTGGTGAATAGCACCGACAATCTGATTTTAAATTATTTTTCTGGATTGGTAATGGTTGGATTATTATCCAATTATAATTTGCTTATCGGATTAGCGTCGGGTTTAATCGTTCAGATATTCTCAAGTTTAACAGGTAGTATTGCTAATATCAATGCGATTGAAAGTCAGCAGAAAAAAATAGAAACTTTCCATATTATCAATTTTGCGAACTTCTGGATTTATGGAATCGCTTCTGTTGCCGCCATCTTTTTAATCAATGATTTTATTGCATTATGGATTGGAATTAAATTCATATTACCACTTTCTGTAGTGATTTTATTAGCGATTAACTTTTTTATGTACGGCATGCAAAACGCGGTTTGGCAGTTTAAAATTACCTTCGGATTTTTTAAACAAGGACAATATTTAGTGATTGTAACCGCCATTATTAATTTGATTTTATCTTTTGCTTTCGGATTTTATTATGGATTATTAGGCATTTTAATCGCCACAGCAATTGC
>JANNCY010000167.1:0-11007 GCA_031387085.1 Flavobacteriales bacterium
GCCAATACTTTTTTTGATGTCGAATATTCGCAATACATCAAAGGTGAATTAGAATACATCAAACATTGGGATCTAAATAAGAAAAAAGTCCTCGCGCTAAGATGGTTTGGCGGCATTGCCATTCCGTACGGAAATTCGAAAAGTGTTCCGTTTTCACGAAGTTACTTTGGTGGAGGCACCAACGACAACCGTGCATGGCAACCGTATAGTTTAGGTCCGGGAAGTAGCGGCGGTCTGAATGATTTTAACGAAGCCAACATGAAATTGGCGTTAAATGTCGAATTGCGTTTCAATATTTCTGGTCCGTGGAATGGGGTTTTATTTGCCGATGTTGGCAACATTTGGAATGTATTGGATAATGTGGAAGACGAAAAATACCAATTTAAAGGTTTTAAATCTTTAGAAAATGTTGCCGTCGGAACAGGATTTGGAATTCGATATGACTTCGGAATATTTGTACTTCGTGGTGAACTCGGATTAAAAACATACAACCCAGCTAAAGATGAAAATCAGAAATGGTTTAAAGAAATTAATTTCGCACAATCGGTAATAAATATCGGAATTAATTATCCATTCTAAATTTAGAAATTATTATTTTTGTAACCTTAATTAATACACAACATACAAATGTCACATTCAATTAAACCCGGAGTTGCAACAGGAGATGAAGTTCAAGCTATTTTCAGCTATGCAAAAGAAAAAGGATTCGCGCTTCCCGCTGTAAATGTAATAGGATCAAGCACTGTTAATTGTGTTATTGAAACTGCTGCGAAATTAAATGCTCCTGTAATTATTCAATTTTCTAATGGTGGAGCACAATTTAATGCGGGTAAAGGTTTATCCAATGAAAATGAAAAATCGGCTATCGCTGGCGGAATTGCAGGCGCAAAACATATTCATACTTTAGCAGAAGCCTACGGAGCTACAGTCATTTTACATACCGACCATTGCGCCAAAAAACTATTACCATGGATTGACGGTTTGTTAGACGCTTCTGAAAAACATTTTGCAGAAACCGGAAAACCGTTGTATTCTTCTCATATGATTGACTTATCTGAAGAACCAATCCATGAAAATATCGAAATCTGTAAAACCTATTTAGCACGAATGAGCAAAATGGGAATGACGTTAGAAATAGAACTTGGAATCACCGGTGGTGAAGAAGATGGCGTTGATAATTCGGATGTAGACAGCTCGAAATTATACACCCAACCCGATGAAGTAGCGTATGCGTATGAAGAGTTGATGAAGGTAAGTCCGCGTTTTACGATCGCTGCTGCTTTCGGAAATGTACACGGTGTTTACAAACCGGGAAATGTAAAATTGACTCCGAAAATCTTGAAAAATTCGCAAGATTATGTACAGAATAAATTCAACACGGGTCACAATCCCGTTGATTTTGTTTTCCATGGTGGATCGGGTTCTACAGTAGAAGAAATTCGTGAAGCGATTTCGTACGGCGTGATTAAAATGAATATTGATACCGATTTACAATTTGCCTACACCGAAGGAATTCGCGATTATATGACATCCAAAATCGATTATTTAAAAACACAAATCGGAAGTCCGGAAGGTGCTGATGCTCCAAATAAAAAACATTACGATCCAAGAAAATGGATGCGCGAAGGCGAAATGACATTTAATAAACGATTGGAACAGGCATTCACCGACTTAAACAATGTAAACACACTATAGATGGAAGATGGAAGATGGAAGATGGAAGTTGTTACTTCCCGCTTCTAGCTTCCAGCTCCCAACCAAAAATTAAAATTATGGCTTGGTTTAAAAGAACAGAAAAAGGAATTACCACCGCAACCGAAGATAAAAAAGACGTTCCTAAAGGTCTTTGGTATAAATCACCAACCGGGAAAATTATTGATCAAGATGAATTAGCCCGAAATTTATGGGTGAGTCCGGAAGATGATTTTCACGTACGAATTGGAAGTGCCGAATACTTTGAAATTTTATTCGACAACAATGAATTCAAAGAATTGGATGCAAAGATGACTTCCAAAGATCCATTGCATTTTGTCGATACCAAAAAATATTCCGACCGTTTGAAAGACGTGATGGACAAAACCAAATTGAAAGATGCCGTTCGTACTGCTGTTGGAAAATCGAAAGGCAAAGATTTAGTGGTTTGTTGTATGGATTTTGTTTTCATTGGTGGTTCGATGGGAGCTGTTGTGGGAGAAAAAATAGCACGTGGAATAGACCATTCTATAAAAAACAATATTCCGTTTGTGATGATATCTAAATCGGGTGGCGCACGTATGATGGAAGCTGCTTACTCCTTAATGCAATTGGCAAAAACATCAGCAAAATTGGCACAGTTGGCCGAAGCTAAAATTCCATATATTTCTTTATGTACCGATCCAACAACTGGAGGAACTACAGCTTCTTACGCAATGTTAGGCGATATTAATATTGGAGAACCAGGCGCTTTAATCGGTTTTGCCGGACCAAGAGTAGTAAAAGATACAACTGGGAAAGATTTACCGGAAGGATTTCAAACTTCGGAGTTTTTATTAGAACACGGATTTTTAGATTTTATCGCACACCGAAAAGAATTAAAAAACAAAATCAATTTGTATGTCGATTTGATTTTGAATGAGGAGATACGATAGGTTTTAAAACACACAAGACACAAAGAAATACAAAGACGCAAAGTTAAAAAAGCTTTGTGTTTTTTTTTATTATGAGTTTGTTCATTTTGTCATTCCTCCTTCGTCGGAAGGACAAATAATACTACATCCCACTTCTAATCGCCTCAACGGGATCTAATTTAGAAGCCGAAATGGCAGGTAAGATTCCGGCAATTAAACCAATTATTACAGATATTGAAGTACCTAAAATAATGTTTCCAAAACTTAATACAAATTCAAATTCTAAGGCTTTGGTTAAACCTATAGTAATCAACCAAACCAAAAGCAAACCTATAATTCCACCTATCAAACAAAGGATTATAGCTTCAAATAAAAATTGAAAAAGGATGAATTTATTTTTGGCTCCCAACGATTTTTGAATACCAATTAAATTGGTTCTTTCTTTAACCGAAACAAACATAATATTGGCAATTCCGAATCCGCCAACCAACAAAGAAAACCCCGCAATTACCCAGCCCATTATATTCATATTACTGATAATTCCATCTAACAAATCAGTAAAGCCGGAAAGCACATTAATAAAAAAATTGTCGATTTCATTGGTTTTTACACCGCGATGTGTGCGTAGTTTTTGGGTGATTTCAGCTTTGAATTCATCCATATCAATTCCTTTCTTTGGTTTAATGGTAATGATGTGAATCATTGCTAGATTTGAATCTCCATTGCGCTTTCTCAAATAATTCACAGGAATGTAGACGGAAGTATCATTACTTTTTCCAAACAAACCTTCACCTTGTTTTTTCAAAACACCAATCACTTTAAACCGCTGCCCATATAGCCGAATGTCTTTTCCAATTGGATCGATATCATCAAAAAGATTGATCGCGATTTCGTCTCCAATAACAATTACTTGCGCACCTGAATTGGATTCTGATTCGTTGAAAAACCGTCCTTTTGAAAATTCCAATCCTTGAATATCTATAAACTCGTACGAAACAGGAGACACATTAACACTGCTTACTGTATTCGCTTCGTATTTTAAAATCTCAGGGGCAACTGCCAACTGATAGGCTAATTCTTGTGCTCCAGAGAGTGCCGTTTTTAAATATTCGTATTCTTCATATGTCACTTCGGGAAATTGTTGCCTTTTCCATTTCGGAATTACAGACGGACCGAAAGTGGATTTCATTAGATAAATGGTGTTTTTATCCAAACTACTCAAATCCTTTTTGATTTTTCTGTCTAAAGAATCTACTGCAGCAAGCACCGCAATAATGGAGAAAATACCAATCGTAATTCCAAGTAATGAAAGTAATGTCCGCAATTTATTATTTCGCAATGCACTCATCGCAAAACTAAAACTCTCTTTAATTAAACGTAAATAAACTATCATAGTATAAATTCATTTCCAAAGTTAAGCATTAGTAAATAGTTTTCGCCAATTGTTACATAGTAATGTAATTTCTATAGATTTTTTTCTGCCAATTCTTTAAAAATAAAATCAAAAAATTGGCTCACAATCGATACGAATAATCCATAAAATTATTTAAAAATCTGAAATAAATTCCATTTAAAAAAACTACTTTTGTGTGCTAACCCGAGGGCCTTTTTGCCCGAACTGAGCGAAGCTAAACAACAACACAATGAGCACAACAAAAACAATACAATCAGCACTGATTTCGGTATTTGATAAAACCGGTTTAGAGCCAATTGTAAAGCAACTTCACCAACAAAACGCCACTATTTATTCAACAGGAGGAACCGAAGATTTTATCAAAAATCTAGGAATTCCGGTTGTAGCTATTGAAGATGTAACTTCGTATCCTTCTATCCTTGGCGGAAGAGTAAAAACATTACATCCAAAAGTGTTCGGAGGAATTTTAAACCGTCAAGACCATCCAACCGATGTTGAACAAATGAAGGAATTCGATATTCCGCAAATCGACTTGGTGATTGTGGATTTATATCCTTTCGAAAAAACCGTTGCATCGGGTGCAAGCGAAGTCGAGGTAATTGAAAAAATCGACATTGGTGGTATTTCGTTAATTCGTGCCGCAGCTAAAAATTTTAAGGATACTGTGATTGTTCCTTCTGTTGAGGAATACGAATTGTTTTTGCAAATGATTACCGATGGAAAAGGAGCTACAACTATAGAACAAAGAAAACAATTAGCCACAAAAGCGTTTCACGTTTCTTCGCATTACGATACGGCGATTTTTAATTATTTCAACACCGACGATACAATTTATAAAGCAAGTATCTCCAATGGCCAAGAACTTCGTTATGGAGAAAATCCACATCAAAAAGGGTTTTTCTTTGGCGATTTCGATGCGATGTTTACCAAGCTTCATGGAAAAGAATTGTCGTACAACAATTTATTAGACGTTGATGCTGCTGTCAATTTAATTCTAGAATTCAAAGACAACAATCCAACTTTTGCGATATTGAAACACAATAACGCGTGTGGAATTGCAACAAGAAACACAATGTCGGAAGCGTATTTAGCTGCTTTAGCCGGCGATCCAACATCTGCTTTTGGAGGTGTTCTTATCGCCAACGGAAAAATTGATGTTGCCACAGCAAAAGAAATTACCACTTTATTTTGTGAAGTAGTCATTGCTCCGAGTTACGACGACGAAGCAATCCAAATTTTACAAGAAAAGAAAAACCGAATTATATTGGTACTAAATGATGTACCTTTACCTCAACGCCAAGTGAGAACGTGTTTGAACGGAGTATTAGTACAAGATAAAAACAACATCACCGATACTAAAAGTGCCTTAAAAAACGTTACTAGTACAGCTCCAACGAATCAAGAAATAGACGACTTACTTTTTGCCTCAAAAATCTGTAAAAACACCAAATCAAATACGATTGTTTTAGCAAAAAACGGAACTTTATTGGCTTCTGGAACTGGACAAACATCACGAGTGGATGCTTTAAATCAAGCCATTGAAAAAGCAAAAAACTTTGGTTTTGAATTAAAAGGCGCTGTGATGGCGAGTGATGCTTTCTTTCCGTTTCCGGATTGTGTAACCATTGCTCATGAAGCTGGAATAAGTGCTGTAATTCAACCTGGTGGTTCCATAAAAGACGAATTGAGTATTAATTATTGTAATGAAAATAAAGTTGCAATGGTATTTACAGGAACTCGTCATTTTAAACATTAATTTTATTATTTTTGTGTGCAAAATATTAATTACTTACTAATACCCTTTACATAACTATGGGATTTTTTGATTTCATGACCGAGGACATTGCCATTGACCTTGGAACCGCAAATACACTAATCATTCACAACGACAAAGTCGTGATTGATAGTCCATCTATTGTTGCCAGAGACAGAATAACTGGAAAAATTATTGCCGTTGGAAAAGAGGCAAACATGATGCAAGGTAAAACTCATGAAAACATAAAAACCATACGACCATTGAAAGACGGTGTAATTGCCGATTTTGATGCGTCTGAAAAGATGATTAGTATGTTTATAAAAAGCATTCCAGCGTTAAAGAAAAAAATGTTCACGCCTGCTTTGCGTATGGTGGTTTGTATTCCATCCGGAATTACAGAAGTTGAAATGCGTGCGGTAAAAGAATCGTGTGAACGTGTAAACGGAAAAGAAGTATATTTAATTCACGAACCGATGGCTGCGGCAATCGGAATCGGAATCGACATCATGCAACCAAAAGGAAACATGATCGTCGATATCGGTGGTGGAACTACAGAAATTGCGGTTATCGCTCTTGGCGGAATTGTTTGTGATAAATCGGTTAAAATTGCTGGTGACGTTTTCACCAACGACATCATTTATTACATGAGAACACAACACAATTTATTTGTGGGAGAAACGACCGCTGAAAAAATTAAAATTACCGTTGGAGCAGCAACAGACCAATTGGATTCTCCTCCAGATGATATGTCGGTTCAAGGTAGGGATTTACTTACCGGGAAACCAAAACAAGTAGAAGTTACTTTCAGAGAGATTGCAAAAGCACTGGATAAATCAATTCAACGTATTGAAGATGCAGTTATGGAAACCTTATCGCAAACGCCTCCGGAATTAGCAGCTGATATTTACAACACTGGAATTTACTTAGCGGGTGGTGGTTCAATGTTAAGAGGATTGGACAAACGTATTTCGTTAAAAACCGATTTGCCGGTTTACATTGCCGAAGATCCATTAAAAGCAGTTGTTAGAGGAACAGGAATGGCCTTGAAAAACATTCCGAAATTTAGAAGCATTCTTATAAAATAACAGTCTTTGTTTGCAAATACTGACACTGACACGAGCGAAGCGAACTGACGAAGTAATACTGACCATTGAACACTAGATAAAAATGCAGCAAATATTTAATTTTATATTTAAAAACAGCTATCGTATGCTGTTTTTGCTGCTTATAATTGTATCACTTTCGTTAACCATTCAATCGCATTCGTTTCATAAAAGCAAAGTGATTAGTTCTGCTAATTTCTTATCAGGTGGCGTGTATGAAAAAATGAATAATGTAAATGAATATTTTAATTTAAAAATTCAAAACGACGAGTTGGCCAAAGAAAACGCACGACTCAAAAGTTTGCTTTTTAATTTAAAAGACACTACCAAATTACCCGAAGTGGACAGTATATATGGTGTTAAGAAAATTGACATTATCATTTCAAAAGTGATCAAAAACTCGTACAGCGTTCATGAAAATTATTTAACCTTAAATACCGGAAGCAAACGAGGAGTTAAACAAGACATGGGCGTTATTAATAGTTTGGGAATTGTTGGCGTCATCGAAAACACCTCTGCTAATTATTCGACGGTATTGAGTATTTTAAATACAACCCGTCCGTTAAATGCTAAAATTAAAAAATCCGGACATTACGGTTCGCTATCGTGGAATGGCAAAAGCACTGGCTTTGTTCAGTTAACTGACGTGCCTAGATTGGCATCCGTTCGAAAAGGCGACACAATTGTAACGGGAGGTTTATCTGATATTTTTCCAGAAAACATCAACATCGGAACTATCGAAAAGGTACTTACCGATAACGAAACTAATTTCTACACACTAGACATAAAGTTATTCAACGATATGACAAGCTTGGGTTATGTGTACATAATCAAAAATAAAGACACGCCGGAAATTAATAACTTGGAAAAAAAGTCGAAAAAAAATGAATAGTGCTTTATTAAATAATTTAGCTCGTTTTATTTTGTTGTTAGCTGCACAAATTTTGCTGTTTAACAATATTAACTTTCTAGGATTTATCAATCCGTTTCCTTATATTTTATTTATTATTTTATATCCAGTCAACGGAAATAAATACGGTCTATTGGCAGCAAGTTTCTTTCTTGGATTACTTATGGATATGTTTTTAAATTCGGGTGGCGTTCATGCAACTGCTTGCTTGGTTTTAGCTTTTTTCAGGCCAGCTATTTTTAAATTTTCATTTGGTTTAAGTTACGAATACCAAACGGTCCGATTGAACGATGTTGTCACTCCAGAACGATTTTCATTCCTATTGCTAGCAGTTGTTCTGCATCATACAGTACTGTTTATATTAGAAATTTTCACTTTCAATTTCTTTTTTAATATTATTGTTCGAACTTTGGTAAGTACCCTCTTTACACTAATTATTAGTTTATTAATTATTTATTTAATTAAGCCAAATAAACGATGAGAAAGACATTACTCCCTGCTCTAGTTATCATAACAGCTTCTCTGTTATTGATACGTCTCTTTTATTTGCAAGTTATTGATGATTCGTTGCGATTAAAATCGGAAAATAATGCTATAAAAATTAATTATATTTATCCAGAACGAGGTTATATTTATGATCGAAACGGCAAACTCTTAGTGGCCAATCAACCTTCTTATGATATTATGGTTGTCCCAAGAGAAATCAAAGAGATTGATGTCAAAGAATTTTGTGCGCTTTTAAATATTACAGAAGCCTATTATAACGAACGAATAGCGAAAGCCAAAGTCTACAGTCCGATGCTGCCTTCTGTTTTCTTACCGCAATTGAACAAAGAAGAATACGCTGCTTTTCAAGAAAAGCTACGACGCTTTAGCGGGTTTTACATCCAAAAAAGATCGCTTAGAGATTACCAAGTTGATTATGGTGCGAATGTATTCGGATTCATTACACAAGTAAACGAGAAAATCATAGCCAAAAATAAATACTATGTTGGTGGCGATTTGATTGGTAAGCAAGGTGTCGAAGAAAGTTACGAGGAAATTTTACGTGGCCAGAAAGGCGTAAAGTATGTCCAAAAAGACAAATTCAACCGGGAAATTGGTTCGTATAAAGAAGGGAAATTCGATACCATCGCGAAACAAGGGGAAGATGTTACGTTAACCATAGACGCTGAACTCCAAAAATATGGCGAAGAATTAATGATAAATAAACGAGGTGGAATTGTAGCCATCGAACCCAAAACAGGAGAAATTTTAGCATTAGTAACCGCGCCTTCTTATGATCCTGCAATTTTGGTGGGAAGAAAACGCTCTGCCAATTACACCAAATTATACCGTGATTCAATTGCAAAACCTTTATACGATAGAGGACTATTAGCCGAATATCCTCCTGGATCTCCATTCAAAATATTAACCGGATTGGTTGCGCTTCAGGAAGGTGTAATTACAGACAGCACTCGAGTTTCTTGCCGTCATGGATTCAGTTATGCCAGAGGCCGTTTTATGAGATGCCACTGTCACGGCGGAATATTACAATTGCATCGCGCCATATATGAATCGTGTAACTCCTATTTTTCTACTGCCTATATAAAAACCATAAACAAATACCAGGACCGCGGTTATGGTGTAGACGTTTGGTCAAAACACATACACAGTTTCGGACTTGGCGATTTTATGGGATATGACTTACCAACAGGAAGGAAAGGAAAAATTCCAAATTCAAAACTGTACAATAAAACCTATAACGGATGGAAGTGGGATGGTAAAACAATTGTTTCCAATGCCATTGGACAAGGAGAAGTTTTAATGACTCCTGTCCAATTAGCTAATTTTATGGCGACCATTGCGAATCGCGGTTATTATTATACACCTCATATCATTAAAAAAATTGAAGGCGAAGTTATCGATAAAAAATTCCGTACAAAACATGTTACCACTATCGATAAAAAATATTTTTATCCCATCATTAGCGGAATGTTCGACGTGTACAACAAAGGAACTGCGCATGGTTTAGGTGCTGTTGGGATTGAAATTTGCGGAAAAACCGGAACTGCCGAAAACTTTGCTAAAATAAATGGAAAGCGTGTCAAATTACAAGATCACTCCATTTTTGTTGCCTTTGCTCCAAAAGACAATCCGAAAATTGCCATTGCGGTCTTTGTAGAAAATGGGTATTGGGGAGCACGCTGGGCGGGACCAATTACTACGTTGATGATTGAAAAATATTTAAACAAAAAAATATCTCGAATTGATTTTGAAAAAAGAATGTTAGAAGGTAGTTTAAAATCGCAATATGACAAACTACTTCCGCAACGACAACAAGATAGTATTTTCAAAACAAAAGACAGCGTTACCGTTTCCAAAAGAAAAAGAGATTCGATTGCCAAACAAAAAGCACTTAAAAAAGAATCAGAAGCCGTTACATTAGAAAATTAAAAAATGAAGGATCAAGGCGTTTCACAAAATATTGATTGGATAAGCATTAGCATCTACATCGCTTTGGTGATCATGGGTTGGCTAAATATTTACTCTTCCTCTTTATCGAGTTCGGCACAAGATGCGTTTATTTTAGATTCAACTCAAATCTATGGCAAACAATTTTTATTCATTTTGTTTACCATTCCGATTATTTTCATCGTGCTTTTTGTCGAAGCAAAATTTTACGAAAAGTTCTCCATTGTGATTTTTGCCGTTTCCTTACTTTCGTTAATCGGACTCTTTGCCTTTGGAAAAACCATTGCTGGTCAACGCTGTTGGTATGCCATTGGAAGTTTTACACTTCAACCTTCCGAATTTGCCAAAGCCGCAACATCATTAGCTTTAGCAAAATATTTAAGTGATGTTCAAATCAATTTAAAAAGTGTAAATCGGCAAATACAAGTGCTTCTCATTGTGTTTTTACCCGTAATGTTAATCCTACCACAACCCGATCCCGGAAGTGCTTTAATTTACTTTATTTTCTTTGTGGTACTTTACAGAGAAGGATTACCCGCTTGGTATTTACTTACCGGTTTTATCGCAATTATACTTTTTGTACTCACCTTAGCTTTCAACAATCCTTTTATTGTCATCGGAATAACCGCATTAGTATTGGTGTTGAACTATTTCAGGAGTCGTTACGTCGATAGAAACATAATCGCCAGTTTGATCTTTTTAGTATTGATTTCCGGATTTTCTTTCTCTGTAAATTACGTTTTCAATAACGTTTTTAAACAACA
>JANNCY010000175.1:0-1905 GCA_031387085.1 Flavobacteriales bacterium
AATAGCGTTCCCATTAATTTTACGATTGTAAATCCAAACGGAGAGACAGAAAAAAAACAAATCGATTTACAAATAAAAGACACATCAGGCAAAGAAATAGCCGAATGTAGTGGCGATTTTTGCGATTTGAATTACAAGTTGGAAGAAAATATAAAGCTCTTAAAAGGAAACTATAAAATAATAGTTTCTCATTCTTTCGAAGGACCTTACTTACCCAATGTTTTAGGTGTTGGTTTGAAAGTGGAAACGGTAAAATAAAACATCACTCTCATTAGATTATTTTTATTGTGTAAAATGATTCCAACCTTTTTACACAAATTCACCTCTATAGAAATAAAAACAAATCATATGAAAAAATTAATTGCAATTGCCTTTTTAGTTTCAACACTAACATTAGCCCAAAAACCTATTTTTACTTCAGCTAAAGTAAAAGCCGCAACAGTATATTTTAATGCAGCCGAATTGTCGCAAACGACTTCCGTGAATCTTCCTGTAGGAACCAGCGAAATTGTAATTAAAAACGTTGCCGATTATTTGAATGAGAATACCGTTCAAATTGGAGCACCTTCTTCCGTTACCGTTTTGTCGGTGCAGTTTACGCAAAATTACATTTCCGAATATGAAATTGACGAAAGCAATCCAGTCATAAAAAAAGTACGTGATAGTATTACCCTAGTCAAAAAAGACATCAAAAAAGTACAAATTGATATCTATTCCAACCAACAAACTATTGCATTATTAGACCAAAATCAAATGGTAGGCGGAGCCAATACAGGTTTGAATGTAGCCGAATTGATGAAATTAGTCGATTACTATAAGGCCAAACGGACCGAGTTAGACAATGCTGTTGTTGCGTTTCAGGAAAAGGAAGCCAGTCTGAATAAGAAGTTAGCCAACTTAAATGCGAAGCTCGAAATCAATACACTCAAAGAAGAAAAAGCATCCAAAGGGAAATTAATTGTTCAAGTGATGAACGAAATCGCTGGCAATGTGAACCTGGATATTAACTACATTACCAATTCGGCAAGTTGGAACCCATTTTACGATTTGCGTGCCGAGAACATTAAAGATGCTGTTACGATGATGTACAAAGCACAAGTGACTCAAAACTCAGGCATCGATTGGAAAAAAGTTAAACTGACTTTATCAAGCGGCAATCCGAACCAGAACAATCAAGCGCCGTTGTTGCAAGCTTGGTTTTTGAGGTACGGTAATCCGTATGGAAGAAATGGATATCTATTTAGAGATGGAGATAAACAATCAAATGTTTATAATTCATTACAAGGAACAGTTGCAGGGTTAGAGATTGAAAGAAAGGACAAAGCGGAAATTAGAATTAGAGGAAATTCATCAGTCAGTAAAGGTGTAACTCCTTTATATGTAGTCGATGGAACTATTGTTTCTTCAGATGTTTTCTCACAATTACCACCAAATTCTATTAAATCGACAACTGTTTTAAAAGACGATTCAGCAACAGCAATTTATGGAAACCGAGGCGCAAACGGTGTAATTGTTATTACTACCAAGCAGGGACTGGATGATTACACAGAAATCAACGAAAACCAACTCAACGTTTCGTTCGACATCGACATTCCCTACGACATTCTATCCAATGGTAAAGCACATAGCGTGGCAATGAAAGAAATAAAACTACCAGCTACTTATAAATATTACGCTGCGCCGAGAGTAGATAAAGAAGCGTTTTTATTAGCCGAAATCAACGAGTATTCGAAATACAATTTGTTGCCAGGCGAAGCCAACATTATTTTTGAAGGTTTGTATGTTGGCAAAACGATTATCAATCCGAATCAAACTTCAGACACGTTGAATTTAAGTATGGGAAGAGACAAGAAAATTTCCATTAAACGCGAAAAAGTAGTCGATAAATCGGGAACTAAATTTTTA
>JANNCY010000197.1:0-15847 GCA_031387085.1 Flavobacteriales bacterium
ACACATCCCGATAGTCCGATAGCCAAATTTATCGAAAAAAAAGGAGAGGGAATTCACCACATCGCTTTTGATGTTGAAGATATTGTTGCCGAAATAGAACGATTGAAAAAAGAAGGGTTTATCGTTTTAAATGAAACGCCCAAAAAGGGAGCCGATAATAAACTCGTAGCTTTTTTACATCCAAAAGGTACAAATGGCGTTTTAATTGAACTTTGTCAAGAAATCCAGTGAAAATAGTTGCATCAAAAAAAAAATAGTGGTACTATTGCAAACTCAAATAAAGCCCAGCTTTATTCATGGAATATAGAAATAAAATAAAAAAATTGTGATATAAAATAGGTCCTATAGCTCATTCGGTTAGAGCAACTGACTCATAATCAGTAGGTGCTTGGTTCGATTCCAAGTGGGACCACAAAAAAAGACTTCAATAGAAAATTGGAGTCTTTTTTTTTAGAATAAATGGTGTTTTATTTCGTTTTTAGTAAAACTAAATGCATTTTTTTATCGTAATTATAATGTTATTTTATCGTTAAACTGTCAAATTAATACGATAAACTGTAGATTTAACATGATAAAATTATGAAAAACAGATTTATTTTTTACTTTTACAAATTATGAGCATAGTCCCAATGAGATTATTTTTGATTTTTGCTGGCTTGATGGTTTGTAATTTATGTTCTGCCGCCCCAGATCCGCCACCGCCAATTCCACCACCAGTAGGTTTACCTATTGATAAAGGTGTCATGGTTATTTATGCAATTTCAGTAGTATTTGGATGCTATAAAATATACACACATAAAAAAAGAGCTGCATTGTAAACTGTAGCTCTTTTTTTAATTTAAGGAATGTAATTTAGCGACATATTTTCCTATAACATCAAATTCTAAATTTATTTTAGTGCCAATTTGAAAGCTTTTAAAGTTGGTGTTTTCATATGTATATGGAATAATAGCGATACTAAATTCAGTAGCTTTCGAATTTACAACCGTTAAACTAACACCATTAACAGTTATAGAGCCTTTTTCAATAGTGATATTTTTATATGTACTATCATAATCGAAAGTAAAAAGCCAGCTTCCATCAGTTTCCGTAATCGATTTGCAAATTCCAATGTGATCCACATGTCCTTGAACGATATGTCCGTCAAGTCGATCACCCAATTTCAGCGCGCGTTCTAAGTTAACAATGTCATTGACTTTCCAATCACCAAGATTCGTTTTTAAAATGGTTTCTTGAATTGCGGTGACGGTATAGGTGTTGTTTTCAATCGCAACAACGGTTAAACAAATCCCATTATGAGCCACACTTTGATCTATTCTTAGTTCATTTGTAATAGAAGAAGCAATGCTAACATGAATGTTCTCGTTTTCTTTTCGGATAGCTGTAATTATTCCTAGCGTTTCTATAATTCCTGTAAACATTGTGGTTTTATTTTACTAAATTTGCCTCACAAAATTAGCAATAAATAACAGAGTGCATTATGAAAAAAGCAGAAAATATAATCGTCGGAATTTCAATAGGAGATTTAAACGGTATTGGAAGCGAAGTAATTTTAAAAACATTTGAGGATTCTCGAATGTTAGAAATGTGTACTCCAGTAATTTTTGCCAACGTTAAAAATGTTTCGTTCACAAAAAGAAATCTCAACAGCGAAATAGCTTTACACGGAATTGACCGAATCGACCAATTAATTAAAGGTAAAATTAATGTCCTGAATGTTTGGCGCGAAAATGTTGAAATTAATTTCGGACAGAACGATGACAACATAGGAAAGTATGCGATTTTGTCCTTTGTTGAAGCTACAAAAGCCTTAAAAGAAGGTTTGATAGATGTTTTGGTTACGGCTCCTATAAATAAATACAACATTCAATCAGAAGACTTTAAGTTTCCGGGGCATACCGATTATCTCAATCAAGAATTGGAAGGGGATGCCTTAATGTTTATGGTGCAGGATAATTTAAGAGTTGGATTGTTAACCGATCACATTCCCGTTTCGGAAGTTGCTAATCATTTGACCGAAAAACTAATCATCCAAAAAATTGAAACGATTAATAAATCGTTAGCACAGGATTTCAGTATCAATAAACCAAAAATTGCAGTTTTAGGGTTAAATCCGCATGCCGGAGATAATGGTGTTATCGGAAAAGAGGACGGTGAAATTTTAAAACCAACCATTAAAAAACTTTCAGAGAAAGGAATTTTGGTTTTCGGACCGTATTCTGCCGATGGTTTTTTTGGAAGCGGTCAATATGAAAAATTTGACGCCGTCATCGCTTCCTATCACGATCAGGGATTGATTCCATTCAAAACCTTGTCTTTTGGTACAGGCGTGAATTATACTGCCGGATTAGATAAAATCAGAACATCACCCGATCACGGAACCGCTTATGAAATTGCTGGTAAAGGAGTTGCCGACCATTCGTCATTTAAAGAAGCCGTTTATTTAGCAATCGACATTTATCATTCCCGAAATATCCACTCTGAAATCAGCCAAAGACCCTTAAAAATACACGAAAAACAGATAATGTCAAAAAAAGGTGAATAACGCTTTTGGAATTGCAATTATTTTATATCTTTGCACTCCGATTGTGGAAATTTCATTTTAGGAAAAATTGATCAGGTGATGAAAGTAACAAATGAATATTTAATTCCGTTCGTCGGATTAAAAATAGGAAAACATCAATTTGATTATCAAATAAGTAAGAAGTTCTTTGACGCTTTTGATTATCACGAATTTGAAGCTTGTGATATAAAAGTAGACATCGTTTTAGAGAAGAAAAGCACTATGTTAGAGCTTTCATTCAAACACAAAGGTGCCGTTCACGTGCCTTGTGACCTAACGAACGAAATGTTTGATTTGCCTATTAAAGGGAAAATTAAAGTGGTAGTTCAGTTTGGAGATGAATTCAATAACGACAATGAAGAGCTGTTGATTTTGCCTCACGGCGAGCATCAGATAGATGTTTCTCAGTTTATTTATGAAATGATCGTGCTTTCCATTCCGTTAAAAAGGATACACCCAGGTGTAAAAGATGGAAGTTTAAAGACAGAAGTTCTCGAAAAGTTAAACGAATTAACGATTAAGGAACAAAAGAAAGAGAAGAAAGAAGAAGACAATATAGACCCTCGGTGGGACAAATTAAAACAACTATTAACGGATAAATAATATAGTAAAATGGCACATCCTAAAAGAAAAATCTCGAAAACTAGAAGAGATAAGAGAAGAACTCATTATAAAGCAACTGTTGCTCAAATTGCAACTTGTCCAATAACTGGAGAAGCACACTTGTACCACAGAGCATACTGGCATGAAGGAAAAATGTATTACAGAGGACAAGTAGTTATTGATAAATCTTTAGCTGTAGCTTAATTTGTAATCGAAAAGTTATACAAACTCTCACTCCTGTGGGAGTTTTTTGTTTTTTATGTTTTTTATTATAAACCATACTTTTTTTTTGTAAATTTCCCCTCTTTTATAATTCCATTTTATAAAGATAATAATTACGTTATATGAGTACAATTACAGCCGCAATAACCGCTGTTGGCGCCTATGTTCCCGATTTTGTTCTTTCCAATGAAGTGTTAGAAACAATGGTGGATACCAATGATGAATGGATTACAACCCGAACTGGAATCAAAGAAAGAAGAATCTTAAAAGAAAGCGGGAAAGGAACTTCCTACCTGGCGATCCTTGCTGCTAAAGATTTGATTGCCAAAAGCGGCATCAATCCAGCCGAAATTGATGTGGTTATTATGGCTACTACCACGCCCGATATGCTCGTCGCTTCCACAGGAGTTTTCGTAGCAACCCAAATCGGAGCCGTTAATGCCTTTGCCTTCGATTTACAAGCCGCCTGTTCGAGCTTCCTTTACGGAATGTCAACGGCATCAGCTTACATCCAATCCGGAAAATACAAAAAAGTTTTACTTATCGGTGCTGATAAAATGTCATCGATTATCGATTATACCGACCGTGCCACCTGCATCATTTTTGGTGATGGCGCCGGCGCTGTATTGTTTGAAGCCAACCACGAAGGACTTGGTTTGCAAGACGAGTTTTTGCGCTCCGACGGAATCGGAAGAGAATACCTAAAAATTGATGCGGGTGGTTCGTTGCTACCTGCTTCTAAAGAAACGGTGGAGAACCGACAACACTACGTTTTTCAGGACGGGAAAACCGTTTTCAAATACGCCGTTTCAGGAATGGCAGATGTAAGTGAAAAGATCATGCAACGCAACAACCTTACAAAAGCTGATGTAAATTGGTTAATTGCCCACCAAGCCAACAAAAGAATCATCGATGCCACGGCGTCGAGAATGGAGTTGGACGAAGAAAAAGTACTCGTCAATATTCAAAAATACGGTAATACCACATCAGCAACTTTGCCTTTGCTGTTAAGTGATTTTGAAAATAAATTTAAAAAAGGAGATAACCTGATTTTTGCTGCATTTGGTGGCGGATTTACCTGGGGTTCTATCTACCTGAAATGGGCATACGACAAACAATAAACTAACTAAAAACGATAACTAAAAACAAATAATTATGGATTTAAAAGAAATTCAAAACCTAATCAAATTTGTCTCCAACTCGGGAGTTGCAGAAGTAAAATTAGAAACGGGTGATATCAAGATTACCATCCGAACTACTTTAGAAGGAAATAGTCCCGATATCACCTACGTGCAGCAAGCACCAATGCAACAGCAAATGACGCAAGCGGCTCCAGTTGCAACTCCGGCAGCAGCTCCAGCGGCAGCGGAACCAGCAGCTCCAGTAGCAGATGAAACGTCACATTACATCACTATAAAATCGCCTATCATCGGAACGTTCTACAGAAAATCAGCTCCGGACAAACCGGTTTTTGCGGAAGTTGGAGCTACCGTTCAAAAAGGAGACGTACTTTGTGTGATCGAAGCGATGAAATTATTCAACGAAATCGAATCGGAAATCTCTGGAAAAATCGTTAAGATTTTAGTAGACGATATGTCACCAGTAGAATTCGACCAACCTTTGTTCTTAGTTGATCCATCTTAATTTAGATCCGATTATTCGATTATCCGATTGTTCGATTGTTCGAAAAATCTAGTAATCGAAAAGTCGAACAATCGAAAAATCAATTGTCCAACACTACTAAATTAAAATAGGATGTTCAAAAAAATATTAATAGCCAACAGAGGGGAAATTGCACTTCGTGTAATTAGAACCTGTAAGGAAATGGGAATCAAAACCGTAGCGGTTTATTCCACTGCCGATGCGGAAAGTCTGCACGTTAAGTTTGCCGATGAAGCGGTGTGTATCGGGCCACCTCCAAGTAATTTATCGTATTTAAAAATGTCAAATATCATTGCAGCAGCAGAGATTACCAATGCTGATGCAATCCACCCAGGTTACGGTTTCCTTTCCGAAAACGCTAAGTTTTCTAAAATCTGTCAGGAACACGGCATCAAATTCATCGGAGCTTCTCCGGAAATGATCGACAAAATGGGCGACAAGGCTTCGGCCAAAGCGACAATGAAAGCAGCCGGAGTTCCTTGTGTTCCCGGTTCAGAAGGGTTGTTAGAATCGTTCGAACAGGCAATGGAATTATCCAAAGAAATGGGTTTCCCAGTGATGCTGAAAGCGACAGCTGGTGGTGGGGGAAAAGGAATGCGTGCCGTTTGGAAGGAAGAAGATTTACTAAAAGCTTGGGAAGACGCCCGCCAAGAATCGGCAGCTGCCTTCGGAAATGACGCCATGTATCTCGAAAAATTAATCGAAGAACCGCGTCATATCGAAATACAAGTTGTTGGAGATTCGTACGGAAAAGCATGTCACTTATCAGAAAGAGATTGCTCGGTACAACGCCGTCACCAAAAACTGACTGAGGAAACACCGTCACCATTCATGACCGACGACTTGCGTACGAAAATGGGAGACGCAGCCGTAAAAGCAGCCGAATTCATCCAATACGAAGGAGCAGGAACCGTAGAATTTTTGGTGGACAAACATAGAAATTTCTACTTCATGGAAATGAACACGCGTATCCAAGTAGAGCACCCAATTACAGAACAGGTGATCGATTACGATTTGATTCGCGAGCAGATTATGGTAGCAGCCGGAATTCCGATTTCGGGTAAAAACTACTTACCGCAATTGCACGCTATCGAATGTCGTATCAACGCCGAAGATCCGTACAACGATTTTCGTCCGTCACCAGGAAAGATAACGGTGTTGCATGCACCGGGTGGACACGGAGTGCGTCTCGATACGCACGTGTACGCAGGTTACACGATTCCGCCGAACTACGACTCGATGATTGCCAAGTTGATTACAACGGCGCAAACACGCGAAGAAGCGATCAGCAAGATGAAACGTGCGTTGGATGAGTTTTATATCGAAGGCATCAAAACCACCATCCCGTTCCACCGCCAGTTAATGGACGAGCCCGATTATGTCTCCGGAAATTATACTACAAAATTTATGGAGAGTTTTAAAATGAACGACCCGGAATAAATAGGAAAACCCACTTGAGAGAGTGGGTTTTTTATACACAATATTGTCATTCTGACGAGGAACGAGGAAGAATCTCATACAATAAGCTCCATCTGGAACGAGTCACTCCGAGTACAAATGTCCTTACGAAGAACTGTCATTGCGAGCTTGCGAAGCACTCTGCCGTAGATTTGAAGATTCGTCATTTGAAGCTATTTCCAGCTTTACACTGCAATCTTTTATTTGCTTACGCCTGTTCGCTATCGCTCGAGTCGTTGCACTTCATAAAAGGATTTCCGTTGCAATCTGGGCTAGGGCTGTGGTTTAATAAGAACGGTCTTCCACAGTTTTGTCATTCCGAGGAACGAGGAATCTCATATAGTTTAGTAGAAGCACGGTTGCAAATCCGCGCTATCGGCCATCTGCTTAATCAGAATGCCTATCATTATAAATATTCTTAAACAAAATCATTTTTCTAATTTTTGAGGAAGCACCGTCGTAAAATCCAGTGTCCATAGAAAACGCTTTCGGGTTGCGAAAAGTGCCAAAAAAAATGTCAAAAAGTGGTAAGTCGGAGTAGTTATAAGCGTGCACTTCTTTGGCGTGGTGCAAGGAGTGCGATTCGGGACGTTGAAAAATGTAACCCATCCACTGTGGTGTTTTAATATTGGTGTGCTGAATAACGGCAAGAAAGGTGGCGCCGTAAATGGCATAAATCGTGGCTTCGGGAGTAAAGCCGCCAATCCAAACCAAGGCTAAGCTGGTTAAAAAAGTAAAACCAATCATGTCAGCCGGGCTAAAAAAGAAGGCGCCATAGGTGTCCACGCGCTCGGCGCTATGATGCATTTGATGAAATACGCGCCACAACAAATTGCTTTTATGCATGGCGCGATGCCAAAAATAAACACCGAATTCATAGATAAGCAATGCCACTAAAGCGCCCCAATAATGACCGAGAAAAGTCAAATCAACTATCCGGTATTGTGCCAAAGTATCGTTCCAAAATAAAGGAAGGTACGACGACAAAAAGAAATAAATGATAAAAGCGATAATCCCTTTGATCCTCCAGCAGGGAATGGCAGGTAACGTTCTTCCGGGCACTACTTCTTCGGCTATCATTAAGATCAGGAAGATAGAAATAACTATAATCGACGCGGGGTCGCTCAGGATTTGCCAAGGTGTAGGAAGTTGTAAAATGGTGTCAAACATAGCGTTTTGTTTTAATATTACCCTTTTGCATAGCCTAACAAACCTAGCTAAATTTTCGTTACAAAAGTCGGAAGAAAAGATATTTTTTTAACGAACCAAATAACAATCAGCAAATTATGCATAACCATAAAAAAAACCCGCGCATCGCTGAACGGGTTTATGATCTATCTTTTTCAGCACTTTTAAACGAAAACCGTTACCCTAAGGAAAGTCGCAGGTATCGCCGTAGTGCTTTCATCCGCACTGGTATTCTGGCTACTAAACAAGGTTTCCAGTTCCTGCTGCAACGCGGCTGCTTTGCCATTGGTGGCGGCTGCTTCAAAAGCGTTCATCGTTGGACCGTAGTAGTTCTTAAAATGGCTTACAAATTCGGTTGGGGAGTACGGCGCTCTAAAGGTAAACGTATCCCTAACGAAGCTGATGTTTTCTTTGGGTATGCCAGCTTGCATAAAGCGTTCCGAAACTTTGTCTTCGATACCCCACAACATCGGACTGATAAAACCTTCGGGCGGTGCTGGCGTATACGCCGAACTAATTTTTAAAATTTGCGCTACCAAGGTCGGGTCGCCGGGTATCCAGTTGCCCATCATGATGCGTCCGCCTGGTTTGGTTACCCGCACAATTTCTTTCGCCACGTCAAGGGGTTTTGGTGCGAACATCGCTCCAAAGATACTTACGACAAGATCAAAAGAGTTATCGTTAAGTCCGTTCAAATCACAGGCATCCCCTTCCTGAAAGGTACAATTGGTAAGTCCTGCTGCCGTTGCCCGCAAATTTCCTTTTTCCACCAGATTACTGGCGATATCGACACCTAAAACCGTGGCGCCTAGTTCGGCTTGAGGCAGTGCTGTGGTACCATCACCACAACCCAAATCGAGAACGTATAGATTTTCGGTAATTCCGAGTTGGTTGACCAGGGCGGCACCGCTTTCGCGCATCGTTTCGGCAATTTTGGTGAAATCGCCTTTTTCCCAGAGTTGTTTGTTTGGATTCATATCTTTTAATTTTAAGTACTCAAAACTAAAAAATCGTCGGTAGAACGACTTTACTGTAACGTTCATTTATTTGACTATTCGGCTCAAATAGGTAGTGCTTTCCTGATAGCCGAAGGCGGCGTTCCGTATTTCTTACGAAAGGCCCTGCTAAAATGGGAGGAGCTTTCAAAACCACTTTCAAAAGCGGCATCGTTTATAGAGTGTCCGCCGTGTGTAAGCAGGTGTTTGGCGTGTTGCAATCTTTTTTCCAACAGCCATTTGCCCGGAGAAGTGGCATAGACCTTTTCAAAATCCCGTTTGAACGCCGATAAACTGCGGTAACTTAATTTGGCAAAATCGTCCATTTTTAGATTAAAGCAAAAATTGGCTTCCATTACCGATTGTACAGTGACGGAATGGGGCGCGTGCAATAAGGAGCAGAAATAACACAGTAAAGCTTTGTTGGTTTTATTGTCTGCCAGTGTCAGAATGAGTTCTTTGAATTTAAGTTCCAACAGCGATTGATCGGGAGGAACTGCTGCGTTGAAATACGGCAACATCGATTTAAAAAAGGAATGTACGGCTTCAGAGCTTTCAATAGGAATAATCGGACCGTAATTTTTTTCGGATGGCTGCAGCAGGGCTGTGGCTTTGGTTTTCAATACGTCACAGATGAATTTATCCGAAACGAAGAATAGGTAAAAGCAGAATTCGGTATCGAGAAACTGTTCTACGATGGCGGCGCCGCGTCGAATGAAGACACAGCTTCCAGCTTGCAAGTCGTAAGAACCTTGCGGCGTATGCCAGATCTTTCTTCCTTCTGCTACATAGACAATGTAATTGTTATGACTCCACAGATCGGCGAGTTTTTCATCCAGTCGGCAGTTGTAAACCGTAAACAAGGAATCACCACAACTGAGTCTGTGGCAACGACTGGGCGTATCTACAATGAATAGGTTGAGATTATACATAAGTATAAATGTAAAAAAAAATTTTTTAGGAGCCTCATCACTGCCTCAATTTTTTTTAAAACCAATTGCTAATCAGTGATTTATCTGAAACTAATATGGCCCTAGCCCAGATTGCAACGGAAATCCTTTTTTATGTAGCACAGCGGAGTAAAAGATTGAACTGTAAAGCTGGAAATAGCTTCAAAAAAAAGGATGAGATTCTTCATTCCTCAGAATGACAAACTAGGTAATAAAAAACCCCACTCAATGAGCGGGGTTTTTACTATCTAAATAAATCTTAGATTATGCTTCAAAAGGAATTACAGAAACAAACGACTTGTTGTCGGCTTTTTTCTGGAATTTCACAACACCGTCAACGCGTGCATGTAAAGTATGATCTTTACTGATGTAAACGTTTTCACCTGGATTGTGTTTTGAACCTCTTTGTCTTACGATAATGTTACCGGCAATAGCAGCTTGTCCTCCGTAAATCTTAACGCCTAAACGTTTTGATTCTGATTCTCTACCATTCTTCGAACTACCGACACCTTTCTTGTGAGCCATGATGTTTTGGTTTTATAAGTTAATAATTAATTAAACAGCTTTACCACCGTTTAATTCATCTTGTAATTTTTTTAATTCGTCCATTTTACCATCGGCAGCAAGTTGCGCTTGTTGCGCCCAAGTAGTTGGATCTAAATGTTGTACTTTAGAAGTCGATGCGTCTAAAATTTCTTTAACAGCATCAGCAGATGTAGTAGCTAATTGAGCGAAAGTAGTAATCCCAGCCGCAACTAATGCTTCAGCCGCTTTTGGTCCGATACCTTCGATAATCGCTAAATCATCTCCTTTTTTTGAAGCTTTAGCTTTTGGTGCTTTTTCTTCAGTTGCTTCTACTAATTTCTCTGCTTTTGGAGCTTTAGGAGCTGCTTCTGCTTTAGGAGCTGCTTCTGCTTTCGCTGATTTTTTACCACCTGTCGCTGAAACCCCTTCAATAAGGATTTGAGTTAAGTATTGCCGGTGTCCGTTTCTCTTTTTGTAACCTTTTCTTCTTTTCTTTTTGAAAACGATTACTTTATCACCTTTTAAGTGTTGTAACACTTTGGCTTCTACTGAAGCACCTTCTATAGCTGGGGCGCCTAAAGTGATTGTGCCATTGTCATCCAATAAAAGAACTTTATCAAAAGAAACTTTTGATCCTTCTTCATTAGATAAACGGTGAACATAAACCTTTAAGTCTTTGCTTACTTTGAATTGTTGCCCTGCTATCTCTACGATTGCGTACATAACAAATTGTTTAATTAATTTTTGAGTGTGCAAATATATAACTTTTTATCGTTCGTACAACCTAAAAGTAAAAAAGTTTCGCTTTCTAAATCAATAACTTGGCTAAGTAGTTATAAGGTTTATTATTATTAGATAAAAGTTCTTAGTAGGCATGGCCTTAGAATCTGGAAGCGAGTGTCAAATATTCGAAGAAACCGTAAAATGAAAAGCTGTTTGAGCGCTAGCGAGTTCTTTTCATTTAGGTTTCGAGAATAAATTTGACCGCTGAAGATTCCTAGCCTTTATTTTTTGTTTAGCTTCGCTCAGTTCGGCTCCGCCTCGGGTCTTTTGTATCAAGACAAAAGAAAAGAACACGTATAGAAACTCAAACGCTCTGTTTCATGCAACTCAGTTTTTTTACCAATAATCCGTTTATATTCAAAAAAAAATTACTTTTGGTGTAACAAACTTCACTATTAATTAACTAATAGTTTCAATCACCAAAAAATAGTTATTTTTTTATGAAAAAATCATTAATTGCTTTAAGTTCAGTGCTTATGCTAGGAGGAACCGCTTTTGCTCAGAAGGTCGCTTTTGAGGAATACAATTTAGACAACGGAATGCACGTGATTCTTCACAACGACGCGTCGGCTCCGGTAGTAATTACATCGGTAATGTACCACGTAGGTGCAAAAGACGAAAACCCAGAAAGAACTGGTTTTGCTCACTTTTTCGAACACTTACTTTTCGAAGGAACAGAGAATATCAAAAGAGGCGAATGGTTTAAAATTGTAACGTCCAATGGAGGAACCAACAACGCCAATACTTCAGATGACAGAACGTATTACTTCGAAGTATTCCCATCAAACAATTTAGAATTAGGATTGTGGATGGAATCGGAAAGATTGATGCACCCAGTTATTAATCAAATTGGTGTCGATACACAAAACGAAGTAGTAAAAGAAGAAAAACGACTACGTGTTGACAATCAACCGTACGGAAACATGTTCGCCGAGGTAAAGAAAAGCCTGTTCATCAACCATCCATACCGTTGGGCGACGATTGGTTCCATGGCACATTTAGATGCAGCCAAATTAGAAGAGTTTCAGGCCTTCAATAAAAAATTCTATTCGCCAAACAATTCGGTTTTAGTTGTGGCTGGAGATTTAAGAGATATCGCTAAAACAAAAGAATGGGTTCAGAAATATTTTGGATCTATTCCAAGAGGTGTTGAAATTAAAAAGTCAACTTTTGCCGAAGCGCCAATCACACAAACGATTACAGCCAAGTATGAAGATGCCAACATTCAGAAACCAATGTACATTACTGCTTTCAGAACGCCTTCAATGAAAACACGTGACGCAAGAGTATTGGACATGATATCTACAATCTTAAGCGATGGGAAAAGTTCTCGTTTGTACAAAAAAATTGTAGACGATAAGAAAATGGCGCTGCAATTGGCGGCTTTCAATAACAGTCAGGAAGATTACGGAATGTATTTAATATTAGCCATCCCTCAAGGTGATGCTACTCGTGCCGATTTACAAAAAGAAATTGACGAAGAAATCGTAAAAATGCAGACCGAATTGATTTCTGAAAAAGATCTTGAAAAATTGAAGAATGTGTACGACAGCAATTATGTAGACAGCAACTCAAGTGTGGAAGGAATTGCCGAAAATTTAGCTTCTTACTACTTATTATACGGTGATGTCAATTTAGTAAACACCGAAATAGAAATGTACCGTTCAATTACTCGTGAAGAAATTAGAGACGTTGCTAAGAAGTACTTAAATTCAAATCAACGTTTGCTTTTGGATTATGTTCCTGCAAAAGACAAAGCTGAAGCTAAATAAATAAACTAAAAAGAAAAATGAGAAATTCAATAATTATACTTTCAAGCTTGTTTTTAACTATGACTATGCAAGCACAAGACCGCCAACAACCGAAACCAGGACCAGCTCCTACGATAAACATTAAGAAACCTGTTTCTTTTGTTTTGCCTAACGGATTAAAAGTACTAGTAGTAGAAAACCATAAACTACCAAGAGTAGCTTTCAATTTATCAATCGACAATTCTCCATCGGCAGAGGGAAATAAAAAAGGTGTTGATAATTTAACTAGTACTTTAATTGGAAATGGTTCCAAAACGATCAGCAAAGATGCTTTTAATGAAGAAGTTGATTTTCTGGGAGCCGATATTAATTTCCGTACTTCGGGTGCTTCGGCAAGCGGATTATCAAAATACGCGAAAAGAATCTTAGAGTTAATGGCAGATGGCGCTTTGAATCCAAATTTCACTCAAGAAGAATTTGACAAAGAAAAAGACAAATTAATCGAAGGTTTAAAAACACAAGAAAAAAATGTTACTGCTGTAGCTGGACGTGTAGAAAATGTTTTGGTATTTGGAAAAAGCCATCCTTACGGTGAATATTTATCGGAAGAAACAATAAAAAATGTTTCTCTTGCTGATATAAAACAGAATTACGCTTCTAATTTTGTTCCTGAAAAAGCGTATTTGGTGATCATCGGAGATGTCAATTTCAAAGACACTAAGAAGATGGTGGAGAAATTGTTTAGTCCATGGTTAAAAGCAAAAGCGCCGCAATTGTCCTTTTCAGCGCCAAGTAATGTACAATACACTCAAATCAATTTTGTGGACATGCCTAATGCAGTGCAATCGGAGATTTCATTGGTAAACAACATCAATTTAAAAATGTCAGATCCTGATTTCTTTCCGGTAATAGTTGCCAATCAGGTACTTGGTGGCGATTTCAACAGTTACATCAATATGAATTTGAGAGAAGCGCATGGTTGGACTTACGGTGCGCGTTCTAGTGCGGGAATTGATAAATTTACGGTGAGTAAATTCAAAGCCAATTCGCAGGTAAGAAACGCTGTTACCGATAGTGCTGTAGTGGAATTCCTTAAAGAAATTAAAAGAATAAGAACGGAGAAAGTAACCGACGAAACCTTAAACAATGTAAAAGCAGGTTATGTAGGTAAATTTGTTATGGGTGTTGAAAAACCACAAACGGTTGCTCGTTATGCATTGAACATTGAAACAGAAGGTTTGCCAGCGGACTTTTATGAGAATTACATTAAAAACATTCAAGCAGTTTCTGCAGACGATGTGATGAGAGTAGCTAATAAATATTTCCTTTATGATAATTTGAGAATTATTATTACGGGTAAAGGTTCGGAAGTAATTTCAGGTTTAGAGAAATTGAAAATCCCGATGTTCTATTTCGATAAATTCGGAAATCCATCAGAAAAACCAGCGATGAAAAAAGCGGCTCCCGCTGGTGTCACAGTAAAAACAGTTATGGATAATTACATTAAAGCGATTGGTGGTGATAAAGCGGTAGCTGGTGTAAAAACATTATACGTAACCGGTACGGCAACTGTTGAAGGTGCGCCTGGACCAATCGTTTATACGTCCAAAAAAGATGTAAAAGGCAAGTCATTATTCAAAATGGAAATGGAAGGAATGGGCGAATTGTCGCGACAAGTAATCGGAGATAAAGGCGGTTATTCACAAGCACAAGGACAAAAGAAAGAGTTCACTCCAGAAGAATTTGCAGATAAAAAAGCAACAGCTACTACTTTTGAAGAACTGGTTTTAGGAAGTAAAGCCGATGTTGTACTTGACGGAATCGAAACGATTAACGGAATCGATGTATATGTGGTAAAAAACGGAAAATCGACTTTGTATTATGATGTAAAAACCGGATTGAAATCATCTACTGCAACAACTACCGAAAGAGGTGGTCAAAAAATGACATCAATCGTTTCGTATAGCGATTATAAAGATGTTAAAGGAGTGAAAATTCCACACAATATGATCATGTCACAAGGTAGAGATATCGAAATCAAAATGAACGACGTGAAAATCAACGAAGGTGTTTCGGAAGCCGATTTTCAATAGTTAGAAAATAAATAAGTAAAAAAAAGACCGTCAGCAATGAGGGTCTTTTTTTTATATATAAAAATCCCATTGCGCACTTTGCGTAAACCTTTGCGCACTTTGCGGTTAAATTACATTCTACTTCTTACTCGACAAATAAACCCCAATCAAAATAATAAACGCACCTAAAAACTGAACGGGTGTCAGCATTTCATTGTCCAACAATCCCCAAAAGAAAGCCACAATCGGAATCAAATACGTTACCGAAGTTGCAAAAACAGGCGATGACATTTGTATCAATTTAAAGAAAATGATATTAGCGATTCCGGTGCCTAGAACGCCAAGTACCATTACAAACACCATCGAATGTTGGACTTCTACATTGTGTACCACTGTTATAAAATCGGTTGAAAATAAGACAATCAAGGCCGGAATTAACAGGACCAAAAAATTTCCAGTAGTAATGCTCAACGGTTTTACATCCGATAAATATTTATTCAGCAAATTTACATTCGTCGCATAGCAAATGGAGGCAATCAATATTAAAATAGTGTACCAATAGTTTTGGTTGGGATGATGCATCGCACCATTGACAATTAATAGAATAGTCCCAATCAATCCGATGACAACGCCAAAAATCTGCGTTCTTTTAAAGTTCAAGCCAAACGCAATTGCACCTAAAATCAATGTGTTTAACGGAGTCAGCGAATTCAATATCGAACTCACCGAACTGCTAATCTGGGTTTGCGCAATAGCGAATAAAAATGTCGGAATAAATGTCCCAAATAAAGACGTTAAAGCAATGTATTTCCACTGATGTTGCTTTATTTGCACAATACTTTTAAATCCGATTATAAGCAAAAAAAAAGCAGAAAAGATAATCCGCAAAGAACCCAATTGCATCGGAGACAATCCAATCAATCCTTTCTAAATTAAGATAAATGAACTTCCCCAAATGAGGGCAAGAACCGTTAAATAAATCCACTTTGATGTACTTGTTTGCATAGCGTTTTTTGGCATTACAAATTTGTGATAATTTTATCAATTACAACTTAAAAAAAATACTAATTTTGCT
>JANNCY010000086.1:0-13325 GCA_031387085.1 Flavobacteriales bacterium
TGCAGCCGTTTTAATAAAATTTCTACGATTTGCCATATTTTATTCTACCATAATTTCATCAACAAATAGCCATGCGTTGGATCCTGCACCAGGTAAACCATCAGGAATTTTGTCTATTTTTTGAGCAATAACTTTTACAAATTTCGCGTTTTCTGTTGGAAAACTCATGTCGACAATTCCTTTTTTTGACACAATTTCTGCGTTAGAAACTAATTTGACACTTTTAAAAGCAATACCATCAATCGACACCAATACTTCAATATTTTTCGGATAGTGAATCCAACTTCCATCACTGTATAAAACATCTATAGTTACTTTGGAAATCGCTTTTTGCGTTCCTAAATCAATCGTTGCATTTAAATCATTTCCTAAAAAGCCAAGCCAATCACGACTGTATTTTTGCATATCGCCACGAACGCCATCTACTAAAGTAAATTTACCTCCAATGGCATAACTTTGATGTGGTTCAGTAACTAAAGTAATCGCTTTTCCGGCAGATTGTGTTATAAAAAACGCTTGTTCGGTAATCGCGCTTTTCAATAAACCATCATCAAAATATCCTGCTTTTAACGAACAACTTTCGGTAATTGAAATCGGATTAACATATTCAGTTGATGTTACAAAAGGCAAATCGCCATTGGTAGTGTAGTGAATTCCCTTTGCTCCATAAGCGGATTTTAAATTTAGTTCTATTCCGTTTCCATTTTTAGATAGACTTACACTTGTCGTAATTTGAAAAATCGATTTACTATAATTAACGTGCATCTGATCTAACAAATCAAAATGTTGAATTAATCGGTTTTGAAAATTGGCGTAATCATCGGGTTTTGAAGTTCCCCAAACTACCTCAGCCAACGCTGCCATTCGAGGCATTGCCATGTATTCTACTTCTTCTGGAGTGTTGATGTATTCGGTCCACACATTGCCTTGTGCTCCTAAAATATGTTTCCCTTCTTCTGGCGTTAATTCGGTTGGAATTGGATTAAATGAATACACTTTTTCTACTGTGGTATATCCGCCAATCGCTATAGGTTCGTTTTTTGGATCGCCTTGGTAATGATCGAAATAGCAATGGGAACCCGGACTCATAACTACATCATGATTGTCTTTCGCTGCTGCAATTCCGCCTGCGGTACCTCGCCAACTCATAACCGTTGCATTTGGAGCCAAACCGCCTTCTAAGATTTCGTCCCAACCAATTAATTTTCTGTTATATACATTCAAAAAATGTTCTATTCTACTGATGAAATAACTTTGCAATTCTGTTTCGTCTTGCATGCCTTCTTGACGCATATAGGCTTGGCAACTTGGACAGGCTTTCCAACGTACTTTACTGCATTCGTCACCTCCAATATGAATGTATTTCGAAGGAAATAAAACCATTACCTCATCTAAAATTTCTTCAACAAATTGATAGGTTTCTTCTTTAGATGGACATAATACATCATCAAAACTTCCCCATTGTGTCGCGACATTAAATCGGCCTCCTTTACAAGAATATTGAGGATATGCAGCCAGTGCCGCTAATGCATGTCCGGGCATTTCGATTTCCGGAATAATAGTCACATGTCGTTTTTGTGCGTAGGCGACAACATCTTTAATTTCGTCTTGTGTATAAAATCCTTTGTAAAATTTATCATCAAAACGGTGTTCGCTAAAATGACCAATCATCGATTTCATTCTTATAGAACCAAGTTGTGTAAGCAATGGATATTTCAAAATTTCAATACGCCAACCTTGGTCATCTGTTAGATGCCAGTGAAACGTATTCATTTTGTACATCGACAGATAATCAATATATTTTTTAACGAAATCGACAGAGAAAAAATGACGGCTCACATCGAGATGCATGCCACGCCAAGTGAATTTTGGCTCGTCTTTTATGGTGACACACGGAATTTGAGCTTCCTTATATTGCTCAACAGGAAGCAATTGCATCAAGGTTTGAAACGCATAAAAAACGCCTGCATTTCCAACAGATTTAATTGTAATTTGCTTTGGAGTTACAACTAATTCGTATTTTTCGGAAATAGTATCTTTCGCATTTTCTACATAAATACTGACGCTATTGTTAGCATTTTTAGAATTGGTAAGAACTTTTAATTCGTATTCGTATTTGCTTTTTATATAGGAATTGAATAGGGCAACTTCATTATTATCGACATCATTTACTAAAAAAAAAGTCATGCTATTGAGATGAAAATAGCCAACTCCTTGTTGGATTTCTTTTGGTTGCGGAATTAAAGCTAACTGGGAATATGCTAATTGATTGAAAAGAAAGAATAAAAGGATTAATTTTTTCATTATTTTTTTTGATAAAAATAAGAAAAAAATTGCAATGATAGGAAGCTGTAGATTTTATCTTTATGATTCCAATATACAAAAAATGCCTTCCGATTTGGAAGGCATTTTTTATATCAAGTTTTTTGAAATACTATTTCAAAGCTGCTACTTTCGCTTTTACTTCAGCTTCTGTACCTTCAAAAGTTTGTGTAGCCGATTTACCATCAACAGTTGTTGTAACGGTAGCTTTTGCTTTTCCGTTTGTGTTGGTGATTTCAACTCTAACGTCTTTGCCAGCAGTTGTTGTCATTTCTTTTTTAGCACAACAATCTTTTTTATCAGTAGCCATGTCTACGCAAGATGTCTTTTTGATAAAATTTCCATTTTCATCATAATGAGAAAGACATGCTTCTTTTTGTTCTGGAGAACATTTCAAAGAATCACACATTTTAGCGCATTCGTCTTTAGTCATGGTAGCACATTTGCTCATATCGCATTTGCCCATATCTTTGCACTCCATTTTCATTTCCATCGTGCATTCCATTTTCTTATCACCACCTTCTTTAACGCCATTTCCTAAGATTGGAGCAATTACTAATCCGATAAGACACGTTAATTTGATTAAGATATTCATAGATGGACCAGAAGTATCTTTAAATGGATCTCCTACAGTATCACCGGTTACAGCAGCTTTGTGAGCGTCAGAACCTTTGTAAGTCATTTCTCCGTTAATCATAACTCCAGCTTCGAATGATTTTTTAGCATTATCCCATGCACCACCAGCGTTATTTTGAAACACAGCCCAAAGTACTCCCGATACGGTTACTCCAGCCATGTAACCACCTAACATTTCTGCGATTAATTGATTGTCATCTCCGTAAACTAATTTACCTAAAAGTACAATTGCAATTGGAAAACCAATCGTCATTATCCCTGGCAACATCATTTCGCGTAAAGCTGCTTTTGTAGAAATATCAACACATTTTGCGTATTCTGGTTTTCCAGTTCCTTCCATAATTCCTGGAATTTCTTTGAACTGACGACGTACTTCATACACCATATCCATAGCTGCTTTTCCTACTGAGTTCATTGCTAATGCAGAGAACACAACTGGAATCATACCTCCAACAAAAAGCATTGCCAATACTGGCGCTTTAAAAATATTGATACCGTCAATTCCTGTAAACGTTACATACGCAGCAAATAAAGCTAATGATGTTAATGCCGCAGAAGCGATTGCAAAACCTTTTCCTGTTGCAGCAGTTGTATTTCCAACTGAATCTAAAATATCTGTTCTTGTTCTAACTTCCTTTGGTAATTCACTCATTTCAGCAATTCCACCTGCATTATCAGAGATTGGTCCGAACGCGTCGATTGCTAATTGCATTGCAGTAGTAGCCATCATTGCAGAAGCCGCTAATGCTACTCCGTAAAATCCAGCCAAAGCGTAAGATCCCCAGATGGCACCAGCAAATAATAAAACCGTTGGGAAAGTAGAAATCATACCTGTTGCTAAACCAGCGATTACGTTAGTTCCCGCTCCTGTTGACGATTTTTGTACAATGGCCAAAACTGGTTTTGTACCCAATCCTGTGTAATATTCGGTTACCGATGAAATAGCTCCACCAACCACTAATCCAATTAAAGTAGCATAGAAAACACGCATAGAAGTGATATCTTTCAATCCTTCACCAAAGAATCCCATTTTCATGGTTTCTGGCAACATGAATTTTACTAAGAAGAAACAAGCTACAGCAGTTAAAACAATTGAAACCCAGTTTCCGATGTTCAATGCTTTTTGTACTTGCGCTTCTTTAGCATCATCACTTGAAATTTTCACTAACATCGTTCCGATAATAGAGAACAAGATTCCGAAACCAGCGATTGCCATTGGTAATAATATTGGACCGATTCCGCCAAAAGCGTCTTCGATTTTTCCGCCCATATCTTTAATTACATAATTCCCAAGAACCATTGCTGCTAAAACTGTTGCAACATACGAACCGAATAAATCGGCACCCATTCCGGCAACGTCACCAACGTTATCTCCAACGTTATCTGCAATGGTAGCAGGATTACGTGGATCATCTTCTGGAATTCCTGCTTCTACTTTACCTACTAAATCAGCACCAACATCGGCAGCTTTAGTATAAATACCACCACCAACTCTAGCGAACAAAGCGATAGATTCTGCTCCAAGAGAGAAACCAGCTAATGTTTCAAGAACGATAGTCATGTCTTCCGTTGAAGTCCATGTCCCATTCATGAAAACCTGGAATAATATAATAAAGAAACTTGTTAAACCAAGAACTGCTAAACCAGCAACTCCTAATCCCATTACAGTTCCACCACCAAAAGACACTTTTAATGCTTGTGGCAAACTAGTACGGGCCGCTTGTGTTGTACGAAAGTTTGTTTTTGTTGCGATTTTCATTCCCATGTTTCCAGCTAAAGCCGAAAAGAAAGCTCCGAAAACAAAAGCAACTACTATTAATAAATGTGTTTTAACTCCAGGTAAAAAAGTAATACCTGCCAAAACGACACTTGCTATAACCACAAATATGGCTAATAATCTATATTCTGCTTTTAAGAAAGCCAAAGCTCCTTCGTAGATGTAATCTGAAATTTCTTTCATTTTACCATCACCAGCGTCTTGTTTTAAAACCCAACTTCTTTTGATTGCCATAAAAGCTAATCCTAATAATGCCATAACAATTGGCACATAAATCATCATTGATTCCATAAATTTAAAATGTTTGTTATAAATTTTATCGGCTGCAAAAATAACAAAATTTTAAGAAAGAAAGCAACTTATATTGAAAATCTGTTTTTAAGGTCAGATAAATGAATTTTAAACAATTATTTTACCTATTTTTGAAACTATTCTTAACTAAAACTTTCCTATTTTTGAATTATTTAAAGTAAAAAACTACTATGAACAAAATAATTTCATTCTCATCGAATCCAATAAATAAAGATCTAGGACTAGTACTAATTCGATTAATGCTTGGTGTTTTGATGGCTTTTTATGGTTATGAAAAATTAATTCATTTTAATGAAATGGCTGCATCAGATTTTTGGGCTAACAACGTTAGTTTTTTGGGAATGGAAGGTGCGACACCATTGGCGTTAACCATTTTTGCCGAATTATTCTGTAGTGTTTTTTTAATTCTGGGATTGTTTACGCGTTTTAGTTTGATTGTATTGGCTTTTTGTATGGCGTATATTTTTCTGGTTATTTTTCCGATGTCGATTATTGAAAAAGGAGATAATGGATATCACTTTAATGATGCCTTTGTATATTTTATTATCTATTTAGGATTGTTTTTTACAGGCCCTGGAAAGTACAGCTTGGATAATAAATTCTTTAATAAAAAAGGTTAGTTTGTATAATAAAATTATTTTCTTATTACTTTTCCAAATCATTAAGGATTGATTTAATTTTATCAACAGGCATTTTTTTGGCTTTGATTACCTTATTTTTATCTAAAATGTAAATTACTGGAGTCGTATGAAGTTCATACTTATCGACAACGTTGTTGTAGTAAACTCCATCATAAACATTTATCCAGTCTAATTTATTTTCATCAATGTATTTTAGGTATTTATCCACTTCATGATAAAGGTAAACCGAATATACTTTAACCCCTTTATTCTCTTTTTGAAGTTCGTGATACAGGTTGAGTAGTTTTGGAATTTCTACTTTACAATGACTGCAGTCAACATCCCAAAAAGCTACAATTAGGTATTCTGCTGGAATCGAATTCATATTTAAATACAAATCCTTTACTTCTTTTTCATGACTAAAATACAACTTGGTAAGCTCGTCACTTGTTTTTACATTCTCAAAGCCCATTTTAGCAATTTTATCCCTATCAGAGGCTCTTATCATAGCTAAATCGAGAGCGACTTTACCCACTTGCAGTGGTCTTATCTTTTCTGCTCGTTGGATAATTCTCTCAAATTCACTTTGGTCTTTATAAAACGCTTTTGCTTTTTCTGTTAAAAAATAGGTGTCAACAATATAAATTAAAACGTTGTCAAATCCCATAGCAGCCCCTTCATATTTATTTACTAAATGATCTAACAGAAGTTTGGTCAAATCTGGATTTACTTTCGTTTTATTGATGAATTTATCAATCGCTACACAAACTGAATCTACGTTAGTTGGAATAACATTATCCAAAAAATTATTCACTTTGGCTGCAAAAAAATGGTTCCTGCAAATGGCTACATCGTTAAAATTCACATTGTCCCAATAGTGGTTTCTGTAATACTTTCGAATCGCAAGACTATCGGGTCTTCCATTAGACGCATTTGGAGCATTCCACAAGGCGCGTTCTATTTTTAAATTGACTACTTGGGCAATATAAGTCCCTTTATTTTGGCTGATAAAGTTTTCTTCGTAATCGTAAATGTCTTTTAAAGTGGCTTTAAATTTTGGACTTACCACTGCGATCGAATCCTTTTTTGGCAATCCTTTCCCTTTAGCAAAAAGATCTTTGAGCTCCACATTTCGTTTGATTAAGTACTTTATATAGGTAAAAAAATCATTCTCCAATTTCGAATTAAGAGCAACAACACCTTTGAAATAATCTTCTGTTTCGTCACTTTTCAATTCTAAATTTTGGGTGGCATCGTCAATAAAAAAATCAAGATACCCTTTTTTATCCTGGCCGGTTAAAGAATAAGCTCCCTTCTTTAATTTGCCTTTCCCTTTAAAAACAATTTCACCATTTTTGATTTTGTGGCAAGTGGCAGCCGTTTGTTTAACTCCAAACTCATAATACGTAAGATAAGCAACTGTATCTTTACAGTTTTTAAGTTGAATGGTAATCTCGTATCCAGTTTTTGTTTTTGTGGTTTGGGCCAAAGAAACAAAGGAGGAACAAAACAAAACAATTAAAATAAATACTTTTTTCATGGTTTAAAAAATAAATTAATCGTGACATTTGGAGTTGCAAATTTGATTTTTTTTTGGAAAAAATACAATACTTGTCTATTAAAAATTAGTTAAAACAATAAATAAACAGGAGCATTATTTTTATTTTCTTTTTCGCTTTTCTAAATAATAGTGCCAAACAATGTAGGACGCGGCAGTTCGAAATGGTTTCCAATTCTCGGTAAGAAGTTGCATTTCTTCAGGAGTTTGACAATCGTATAATTCTTTCAAAGTATTTTTGATAGCGATGTCTCCAAGCGGAATGATATCTTGACTTTGCAAACAAAACATTAAATACACATCAATACTCCAATTGCCAACTCCTTTAACAGTAATGAGTTCGTCTCGGATTTCGGCTTCTCTTTTGGATGAATATGTAGAAAAGTCGATTTGGTTTGCTAACACTTTGGAAGCTAAATCTTTTAAATAGATTGTCTTTTGTCGGGAGACTCCGCAATTGCGCAATTCGGCATCACTGCAATTAAAAAGGATTTCGGGAGTGATGCTTCCGAAGTAGTTTTGAATTTTATCGTAACACGCTTTAGCTGAAGCAATCGAAACTTGTTGTTCTACTATGATATGACACAGTGATGCAAAACCTTCGTCACGTTTTTGGATGATAGGATGTCCAAAATTTTCAATGATGAATTTTAGTTTTTCGTCTTTATTGGATAAGTAATCGATGGCGTGTTGCATAATATAAAGTTTAGCCCAGATAGAAGTGGAAATCCTTTTTATCGTGTTCTCGATACTCGCTTTTTAAGCGAACTCGAACTGACGATAAAAAGATTGCAACGGATAGCTGGAAATAGCTTAAAATAAAAATTATCATGAGATTGCTTCGTACCTCGCAATGACTAGAAGTAAAATCCGAATGACCCTTTTATCGTGAAATTATTAGTATCGGGAACGTTTCTGTAATTGCCTCTCCAGCTACAATCAAGGCGGAACACTTTGAAAATATTTCCGATTCCCGCACTGTATTCCCAATACCCGTTGGTTGGCGAATTGTATTGCAAACCAGAAGCATTGATGAAATTATTTTCGTCGGAAACCGAGGAATAAACACAGCGAACACCAATGATTTCACGCCAATTGAGTTTGCGCATCATCGGAATTCGGGAGAACAAACGACCCTGGAAATTGTGCTCCCAATTGAATGTTGTGTATTGATTGGAAACAAATTCATAGTAATTTAAATTATTAAACGTGTTTTCGATATTGAAATAGGATTGATTTCCCGGAATAATACTCAACAAGCCAAGTGGCACTTTACCGAAGGTTTTACCGATTTCCATCGTGATATTGGTTCTTCCCAATGGCCCGATAGTGATCGGTTGTTTGTAATACAATTGGACTCTTTGATAATCGAAATCGCTATTAAAAACGCCTTTTATTCCCTGACTGTAATTGACGAAAATGCGACTAAACGGATTGTCAACAAACATTCTTTCGACACCATAACCGATGTATTTTTTGTTGGGCGTGTATTCTACTTGAAGATTAACTTCCGATTGTTTTACATTATCTTTTGTTGTGGTTTGTGTAGCATCTGTAAAATAATCGAGCTTAAACGTTGGCGAAGCCGAGACTAATGTTCGATACGAGAATCCGGTACCAATGATTAGATTTTTAACCGGTTCGATTTCAAACGCCACATTGGTTAAATTAATGTTGGTCAGTTTTCCGTTACTTCCCGATGAAAGTAAACTGGATGAAGCAAAACTCCTTCCGAGCACATCGTTGGTGGTGGTTAAACTTACTCCAATTTGTTCTACGTCACGGCGATTTCCCCCCGAAATAATGATGCGGTTTCGCTTGTCAATCATCCATTTTCCGGAGATGCCGTATTTGAATTTATTATCACTAAATCCATATGCCGTGTAGCCTTGTAATCGCCATAAATCGTTGGAACCAAAATAGGTTCTTCCACCTACTCGTAATCGAATTCCTTCGACTTTATTGTATCCAAAAGTGGAGAAAACCGGACCATAATCGAGATGAAGTGACGGAATCTCAACATACCCACTTCCTAAAATTTCGACTATATTGTAAATCCGCTTGAATTTTTTGACGGTTTTTAACGTGTCTATGAGTTTGTAAATTCCTTGTTCATCTTTGTTGAGTTTTTCGAATCGGTTTTCATTCCAATACTCATCTTCTTTGTTGTAAGCTGAAAGATCGGCAGAATTCACTTCCTGTTTGTAAAATTTTTCGGGTTTTTCTTCATTGAATTTATGGTTTCGATACAGAGATGTTCGTTTGCCATAGACTCCTTTTGAGGTTTCTTTTTTGTTGAGGGCAAAATCGGACATCAAATAATCGCGTGTTAAAAGAAACACCGAATCGTTGACCACTTCAAAATCTTGCTCTAAATAAATGTCTTTTACCCAGTTGATATTAGCACTTTTGGTCACTGCCATGTTTATGTTTTTAATGGCCCACGTGGAATCGTTCACCCAAAAATCGCCTTTGAAAGTCAGTTCGTTTTTTCTTCTGGGATAAAACACAATGTTGTAACACCACTTTTTATCGATAAAGGAACTATCGGCTAAAACGTAATTGTAAACATCGATTCCGGTTCTTGAAAGCGGACTAGTAAAACTCTTATCGAAAAAATTCAAGTAGTTATTGTAAATATCGTAATCGTTGTATAAATCTTTGATGAAGGTGTTTACACCATCGCCACTTCCCAATCCGGAGTTTTTATTGGCTTTGAGAATTTCTTTTGTTTTCCCTTTGACGTTATCGCCATAAACATCGGAAATGGCTTCGTTGATAAAAATCGGCAAATACGTTTTTCCAGTTATTTTTGAAGTGTCGATTTTTTCGAAAACGAATTCCATTCCTTTGAAAATCTTTCTTTTCATAAAAGCACTATCGATAGTATTCAAGTCGAATTCGACTTTTTCGTACTTTTCGTATTGGTATTGATTGAACATTTTCAATCCGTTTTTGCGTTTTCTTTCCCAAATTTTCCGAAGTATATCGAGTGCTGGATTGTTCTTTTTGGATGTTTTCCCTGCGAATACTTTGACCTCATCGAGGACTTCTTCGGCGTTTAAAACGATTTTCATTTCGTAATTTACCTGCTTTGCCAAATCGATTTCCTTGGTTACATATCCGACAAAAGCGACTAAAATAACCGAGTAATCATTTGTTGATTCTAAATAAAATCGGCCGTCTTCATTGCTTACTACGCCTTCATTCGATCCTTTAAAAACGATATTGGCAAACGATATTGGTTGATTTTTTTTATCTACTATTATTCCGCTAATTTTAGTTTGAGCGACAGCGTTGTAAGCAAAACTCACAAGGAAAAGAAACGAAAAGAATACTAATTTTCTCATGGTACGTTTATAAAAAAACTTCATCAATGGGATTTTGATGAAGTTCAAATATAGCTATTTCGATAATTGGATTTTTGGATTTTTCGATAATTTGATGTTAAAAATTTGAACCATCGAAAAATCGTGAAATCGAAAAATCGTGAAATCGATTTATTTATACATTACTTTTTTTACTGCTTTTACTACATCCGCTGCATTTGGCAACCATTCTTTTAATAAAGTTGGTGAATATGGCGCTGGTGTATCGGCAGTGGTGATTCGTTGTACTGGCGCATCCAAATAATCGAATGCTTTGTCTTGAACCATATAGGTAATTTCGGAAGCGACACTCGCAAAAGGCCAAGCTTCTTCGAGAACAACTAATCGATTTGTTTTTTTAACTGATGTGATAATCGCATCGTAATCCATTGGGCGCACCGTTCTTAAATCAATGATTTCACAAGAGATGCCTTCTTTGGCCAATTCGTCGGCAGCGATGAAAGCTTCTTTGATAATTTTTCCGAAAGAAACGATAGTAACATCAGAACCTTCTCTTTTAATATCGGCAACACCTAGCGGAATAATATATTCTCCTTCCGGCACTTCACCTTTGTCACCATACATTTGTTCTGATTCCATGAAAATTACAGGATCGTTGTCACGGATGGCAGCTTTTAACAATCCTTTTGCATCATAAACCGTTGACGGAACGACTACTTTCAAACCTGGTGTGTTAGCAAACCAGTTTTCAAAAGCTTGTGAATGTGTTGCTCCTAATTGTCCGGCAGAAGCTGTTGGTCCACGGAAAACCATCGGCATTGGAAATTGTCCTGCCGACATTTGACGCATTTTCGCAGCATTGTTTATGATTTGATCAATTCCGACTAACGAGAAATTGAATGTCATGTATTCTACAATTGGGCGACAACCATTCATAGCAGAACCAACTGCGATTCCGGCGAAACAGAGTTCAGCGATTGGTGTGTCGATAACTCGTTTTGGTCCGAATTCGTCTAACATTCCTTTAGATGCTTTGTAAGCACCATTGTATTCGGCTACTTCTTCACCCATTAAATACACCGATTCGTCGCGACGCATTTCTTCACTCATCGCTTCACAAATAGCTTCTCTAAATTGTATCGTTCTCATATATAAATTTCTTTATGTCAATTTTGGATAGCAAAAGTAAAAATTTAAAATGATAAAAAAACATAATGACTCTAAATAATCACTTGTGTTTTCTTACTTTTTGGATAAAACAAAAGTTAAATATTTGCATATCAATTTCAATTAACCAACGAAATCGATATAATACTCACATTTTTTAAAAAATACTATGCATGCATATAATTATTAGAAATATATTTTATACTTTTACACTCTGAAAATCTTTATAATTTTTATATATGAAAATATTAGTTTGCATCAGCCACGTGCCTGATACTACTTCCAAAATTAACTTTATTAATGATGACGCTGAGTTTGATACGAACGGCGTACAGTATGTTATTAATCCGAATGACGAGTTTGGTTTAACGCGTGCCATTTGGTTTCAAGAACAACAAGGAGCGAATGTTACTGTTGTAAATGTTGGAACGCCAGATACAGAACCAACGCTTAGAAAAGCATTAGCTATCGGAGCTAACGAAGCAATTCGTGTCAACGCCAATGCTACCGACGGATTTTTTGTTGCTAAACAATTAGCTGAAGTAGTAAAAACAGGTAGTTACGATTTAGTAATCTGTGGAAAAGAATCATTAGATTATAACGGTGCTATGGTACCTGGAATGTTAGCTGGTCTATTGAATTACAACTTCGTTAACTCGTGTACCGAACTTACAGTGGAAGGAACATCCGCAAAAGCAGCTAGAGAAATTGATGGTGGAAAAGAAATCATAACTGCGTCACTTCCATTAGTAATTGGTGGACAAAAAGGTTTAGTAGAAGAAAAAGACTTACGCATTCCCAACATGAGAGGTATCATGACAGCAAGAACTAAAGTGCTAACGGTTCTTGAACCAGTAGCCGCATCGGTAGAAACCAAAGCCGTAAAATTTGAAAAACCAGCTCCAAAATCGGCAGTGAAGTTGTTTGCTGCAGATGATATCGACGGATTGATTAACGCTTTACATAACGAAGCAAAAGTTATCTAATATATAGGATGCCCGCGTTAGGGATTGAAGCAAGGTGCCGCGCACCGCGAAAAGCCCGACCCGCAGGGACACGAGGCTGTAAGCCGACTGACCGAAGGTAAACGCCCAAATCAAATTACCGAATACACAAATTAACAAATACACATTTATGTCATTATTAATATACGCAGAATCACAAGACGGAAAATTCAAAAAAGTAGCTTTTGAATTGGCATCGTATGCCAAAAAAGTAGCCGATTCTTTAGGAACCACAGTTACGGCTGTGACTGTAAATGCAGAAAATAGTACTGAATTGGCCAATTACGGAGTGTCAAAAGTATTAGCAGTTGCTAACGATAAATTAGCCAACTTTAATGCAAAAGCTTACGCCGACATAATCAAACAAGCGGCTCAAAAAGAAGCTAGTAAAGTGATTGTACTTTCATCTACTACCGATAGTTTATACCTTGCTCCTTTGGTTGCTGTTGGATTGGAAGCAGGATATGCTTCTAATGTTGTTGGATTACCAATCTCCACTTCGCCATTTCAGGTAAAAAGAACTGCATTCTCGAACAAAGCTTTCAATATCACCGAAATTACTACCGATGTAAAAGTAATTGCTATTGGGAAAAACTCTTT
>JANNCY010000230.1:0-2283 GCA_031387085.1 Flavobacteriales bacterium
GATGTTATAAGAGATTGGAACGAAAGAATATTAACAGGTGTTGCCACCAAATACGGTAAAGACAGTTCACAATATGAAATGGCTGGTGGTAAAAGAAAAAGCGAACGTAAAAAAGCAACACCAAGAGCAGGGATTTAAAAAGAGAATCTTTTAGTAATAAAACCATTTAGCGAGAGTTAGATGGTTTTTTTATTTTAAAAACTTATTACACACCTGACAGGTTTTTAAAACCTGTCAGGTGTAAAACAAAATATATATTTTATCCTATTCTTCCTCTTCTGCCGTATGCGATTTCGAATAATTCCTCCATTTCTCAATGCAATCCTGCATGTCTTGTGGCAATTCGGTATCAAATTGCATAAACTCTTTAGTCACCGGATGTGTAAATCCCAAGGTCTTAGCATGCAACGCCTGACGTGGTAATGTCTTAAAACAATTATCGATAAACTGTTTGTATTTTGTAAAAGTGGTTCCTTTTAAAATCAAATCACCACCATAACGTTCGTCATTAAAAATGGTGTGTCCAATGTATTTCATGTGAACGCGGATTTGGTGGGTTCTACCCGTTTCCAATTTACAAGAAACTAAAGTTACATAACCAAAACGCTCCAAAACTTTATAATGGGTAACGGCATGTTTTCCTTGGTCTCCTTCCGGAAAAACCGCCATCTGCATTCTGTCTTTTACATGTCGTGCGATGTTGCCTTCAATCGTACCTTCGTCTTCTTTTACATTTCCCCAAACCAAAGCGATGTACTCTCTTTCGGAAGTTTTATCTTCAAATTGCTTTGCCAAATGCGTCATTGCTTCTTCGGTCTTGGCAATAACTAAAAGTCCAGATGTGTTTTTATCAATACGATGCACCAAGCCTGGTCTTTCACTACTGTTTAATGGTAAATTCTGAAAATGAAAAGCCAAAGCATTTACCAAAGTTCCTGTGTAATTGCCATGTCCGGGATGGACTACTAATCCGGGCGGTTTGTTAATAAGAAGTAACGAATCGTCTTCATAAACAATATCCAACGGAATATCTTCCGGATCAACTCGATTCTCAAAAGGAGGATGTGATAATAAAATTCGGATAACATCCAGCGGCTTTACTTTGTAGTTCGATTTTACAGGAATATCATTCACATATATATCACCAGAAGTTGCCGCATTCTGAATTTTATTTCGGGTGGCGTTTGGCACCATCAACATCAGGTATTTGTCAATCCGCAATAATGCTTGCCCTTTCGGGACATCAAAACGGTAATGCTCAAAAAGTTCTTCTTCAGGTTCTTGAAAGTCGCTATTATTGTCCATTCTGAAGTGTGTCTTTTTGATCAACTGGAGGCAATTCGTTTTGCAAACTATCAATTTCCGATTCATCGAAAACGACTTTACCATCCCCTAATACCAAATCTATTTTAGTAGCTTTTAACACTTTTTGACCGGGTTTTACTTTTTTACCGTTGATTCGCATCTCCAAAACCATATCTTTTCCCATGTGAGGAACATAAGTAATTTCTCCTTCTTGCAAGCCAATTGATTTTAAAGTTGGAATCGCTTGACGGTAGGTTTTATCGACTAAATCCGGAATAGCAACCATTTTATACGTGTCCGAATTTATCTTAATATAAATCTGTCTCCCTCTTTTTACTTTCGAACCAGCGGTTGGTTCTTGTTCTACAACGGCTAATTTTGGGAATTTCGGATTGTAATCCACTGTATCGATAATCAAATAATCCAAATCCAATTCATCTAATTTTGCTTCTATTTGCTCTTCGTTTAATTTGCTTAAATTCGGAACTGTAATCTCATCGCCATGATGCGTCACAAACGTTATCCAATGAAAAAACAAATACCCTAAAATGGCGACAATAGCCATGGCAGCAATTATTTGAGCGAAAAATACACGGCTTTTTAGATAGTTACCTAAACTCATAAAATTTAATTTAGGCAAAGATATAAATTCCTTGAGGTAATTCGTTTGAAAAAAAATGATAATTTTGTTAATGGTGGATTCTACAAATTGATTCCTTTCAAAAAACAAATAGAAGAAATGAGATGCAAGGCAAATTTTTTTTGAATAGCAGTGCTATTGAAAAAAAATATAACGAAGTCAGATTATTTTTTATATTTGTTCCCGTAGGGTTTTTATAGTTTTTGCTATACTGCTTCAAATTTATTCACATTATCCCGATAGTATTCATAAATTTTTATTGTCTATCAAAAACTATAAAAATTTTGATTCGAATAAATTTGTAGAACCCACCTTAAAATAAATCGCATGAACGTAGC
>JANNCY010000231.1:0-12775 GCA_031387085.1 Flavobacteriales bacterium
GATGTTATAAGAGATTGGAACGAAAGAATATTAACAGGTGTTGCCACCAAATACGGTAAAGACAGTTCACAATATGAAATGGCTGGTGGTAAAAGAAAAAGCGAACGTAAAAAAGCAACACCAAGAGCAGGGATTTAAAAAAGGTAATCCTTTAAAAATGAAAACCATTTAGCGAAAGTTAAATGGTTTTTTGCTTTTACATTCTTAGTAAATTTTAATAAATTCAATAAGAATAAACTAAATAGAAAATTGAATGCATTTGCAAAGTTTTTATAGAACTTTTAGCGGAGCTGGCTTAATTGCAACTGTTAAAATTAATTTTAATTTATCATTTTAGAACATGATATTTATCATTTTCTTAAGGTACTATATGTTCTACTTTTGAGTATAAAAATATTTTATGTCAGTTTCATTAATCCAAAAATACAATGTTCCGGGACCAAGATATACAAGTTATCCCACAGTTCCTTATTGGGATGAAAGCAATTTCTCTAATGAAATAGGAATGGATGCTGTAATAAAATCTTTTTCAGAAAGCAATCGTTCCGAAGGCATCAGCTTGTACATTCACTTGCCTTTTTGCGAAAGTTTATGCACTTTTTGTGGATGCCATAAACGGATTACAAAAAATCACGGTGTTGAACATCCTTACCTAGAAGCCATACTGAAAGAATGGTATCTGTATACGCAACTGTTTGATGAAAAACCATTGATAAAAGAGATCCATTTAGGAGGAGGAACGCCCACTTTTTTTTCTCCAAAAAACCTTGAAGATTTAATAAATGGAATTTTGTGTTATGCGCAAAAAGCCAAAGATTCTGAGTTTAGTTTTGAAGGACATCCCAATAACACTACTTTCGAACATTTAAAAAAATTGTATGATTTGGGTTTTCGAAGAGTGAGTTTTGGCGTTCAGGATTATTCCGAAAAGGTACAAAAAGCCATTCATAGAATTCAACCCTTTCACAATGTGGCTAAAGTGACGCTTTGGGCAAGGGAAATTGGATACACTTCAATTAGTCATGATATAATTTACGGATTGCCTTTTCAGGAATTGGAGGACGTAATTGATACTATTGAAAAAACAAAATTGTTACATCCTGATCGAATAGCTTTTTACAGTTACGCGCACGTGCCATGGATTAAAGGAAACGGGCAGCGTGGTTTTAACGACAGCGATATTCCGAAGGATGATAACAAGCGAATGTTGTACGAAACAGGAAAACAATTGTTATACGAAAGCGAGTATGAGGAAATAGGAATGGATCATTTTGCTTTAAAAACTGATAGTTTGTATGTCGCTTTAAAAGAAGACAAATTACATCGAAACTTTATGGGATACAGTGCTTCCAAAACCCAATTAATGATTGGCTTAGGAGTTTCATCGATAAGTGATAGCTGGTACAGTTTTGCTCAAAACACCAAAGATTTAGAAGATTACTATCAGCTTTTAGAATGGAATAAACTACCGGTTATAAAAGGTCATGTATTAACCCAAGAAGATTTAATTATCCGAAAACACATCTTAAATTTAATGTGTCAATTTGAAACATCGTGGTCAGACAAAAACAATTATTTTGATGAAATTCCTGATGTTTTGTCACAGCTAAAAGAAATGGAAAAAGATGGATTTGTAATTATTACTACAGATAGTTTGCAAGTTACCGAAGCCGGGAAACCGTATATAAGAAATATTTGTATGGCTTTTGATTTGCGGTTAAAACGAAGAACTCCTGAAACATCCTTGTTTTCAATGACGATTTAAAACAAAAAATCACGTTCTAAACGCAATTTTTTATTTTATGATTTCACCATAGAATAGATTTCATCTTTCAAAAAGAGCATTTTTGTTTTTAATTCTTTAAATGCTTCATCAGTCATGATTTCATTTCCCGTATTGACACGATGGATTTGATGTTCAAATTGATCATAGTCTTCCATTAATTTTTTAAAATGACTATTGTTAACTTTTAAATGGTGTATTTTTTCCTTGTATTCAGGAAACTCGTTAAGTAAATTGTGGTTTTCCATTTTGTTTTGTATTAGAATTTTTAATGACAGTTGGGCTGTTCTTGCACAAACAAACTCAGTGTACTTGGCGATACATAAGGGATTCCCAATCCCAAACCTCTTAAGATAAAGAGCATTCCAATTACAACACCAACAATAGGTATTGCTTTTTGAATTTTATTCCGAAATGACACACTTATAACAGTAGTAAAAATCACAACGAAACTCATTAACGGAATCGTTCCTAATCCGAATAAAAGCATGTACAAAATACCGAAACCTACACTTTGCATGGCGATGGCTCCAAATAATGCAACATATACCATTCCGCACGGTAAAAATCCGTTAAGGACACCAATGGTAAAAATAGAGCGGTAACTTTTATTTTTAAACTGATTTCCCAAAGCCGTTTTAATTTTGGATAGGAGTTTAAAAACAGGTTTCGAAAAATTGTATTTGGAGAATACGGTGCCAGGTATTAAAATTACTAAAATAATTAATACTCCGATAATTATCGATAACTGTTGTTGCATTCCGGCCATGAAAAATCCTTTTCCGACCAAGCCAAAAATGAGTCCGATTGTTGCATACGAAAAAAGCCTTCCCAAATGATAGGTTATAATCTGACTGACTTTTTTCGCTTGGTTATTCCGATCCACTGGCAACATCATGGCAATCGGTCCGCACATGCCCACGCAGTGCAAACTTGATAATAATCCGAAAAGGAAAGCGGTCAATAACATAGAATATAATTTATTTTATATACACTACCTCTTTAGTGAGATACGATTTTCCTTCATATTGCCATTCCAAAGAAATGTCCCAACGACCGTCTACCAAACTTTTTTTAGGTATGAGCAAAGTGGAACCAGACAACGAAATTGGCATATCGAAATCTAGTTTTTTGTTAGACGGTCTGTATAAGGACACTTTTCCAGTGATAGCTTTAGGTTGAAATGCTTCTGTGAAAGAAATGGAAATTCCTTCCGAAACTATTGCTATTATAGGTTTTTGGGCTAAATCTTCTGAGTTTTGAACACGAATCATTTCGGCGCCAAACTTTGCGTCGTGTTTGTAATATTCTTCTACTACGAGTTCGTTGTCGTATTTGGAATCCGTTTGTACTTTAATGACAAAATATAAAATGAACGACATGAACAGCGCAAATGCGATTACGATTCCGGTTCCCCAATTAATTTTCATGGTGTTATTTTTAAATAATTTTTAATCGAAACTTCTTGGTCCTAAGAAATTAGTTGCCGTAGTTTCAATTTTTTTGTTTCCGTTGTATACCCCGATTTGAATTTTTGTTTTATCGGTTTCTAAAACGTACTGATTGATTTCGATAAACAACGTTCCTTTGATCATTTTTTGTTTAGGGACTTTTATATTTTTTTCCCCAACCACATTTAAATTTCCTTTTATTCCGATGAGTTCAAAATGAACGTCATTCATATCAGTATTCGTTTTATTAATTATTTTGAACGTGTAAATATTGCTGATGTTATCGCCTTTGTGTTGAAACAATTGCCCTGGTAATCTCAAAATGGTAGTTTCTACTTCGGCACGCAAGAACAACAATCCGGTTAAGATTCCGATCAGAATAAAAAGCACAGCCGAATAGCCTTTCATTCGAGTGGTAAATTGGAACTTTTCCTTTTTTTCTATTTCGTCTTCCGATGCATAGCGAATCAATCCTTTTGGCAAGTTGACGCTTTCCATTATCAAATCACATTCGTCGATGCAGGCGGTACAATTCACACATTCTAATTGCGTACCGTTACGGATGTCAATTCCGGTCGGACATACATGTACACATTGCTTGCAATCGATACAATCACCTTTTCCCGATGCCGCCCGGTCTTCCTGTTTGTTGTATTTCGCTCTTCCTACTTCTTTTTCACCACGGACAAAATCGTAGGCTACGTTAATCGATTTGTCATCCAATAATACTCCTTGTAATCTTCCGTAAGGGCAGGCTATAATGCACACTTGTTCTCTAAACCAGGCAAAAATAAAGTAGAAAACACCAGTAAAAATCAATAAGGCTATTAAGGTACTTACATGATTTTGGGCACCTTCATTAATCATTTTAAACAATTCGTCACTGCTGATTAAATATGCCAGAAAAACATTGGCTATAAAAAAGGAGATGATTAAAAAAATAGTCCATTTCAAACCTTTTTTTCTAATTTTTTCGGCATTCCATTCTTGTTTGCTTAAACGAATTTGAGCGCCTCGATCGCCTTCAATCCAATATTCAATCCGACGAAAAACCATCTCCAGAAATATGGTCTGTGGGCAAATCCATCCGCAAAAAATTCTTCCAAAAATGACGGTGAAGAAGATCACGAAAACCACACCCACAATCATAAAAAGAACGAACAGATAAAAATCTTGCGGCCAAAATGGGAATCCGAATATGTTGAAACGACGTTCTAAAACATTGAACATCATAAACTGATTCCCATTGACCTTTATAAACGGATTCGCTACTAAAACTATCAATAAAAAATAGCTGACCCATTTTCTGTAATTGTAAAATTTACCAGATGGTTTTTTTGGAAAAATGAATTTTCTATGACCTTCTTCATCTATCGTACCTATGGTATCTCTAAAAGCTTCGTCTGGTAAATTCGACATTTTATTTTTATTTATTGGTGTGCTTCTTTGCTGTCGTTATCCTTTTCAGCTTTCTCCTTTTCAGCAGTTGCATCTTCCCAAACTTCACCTTCGGGAGCTTTCGGATTTACCGGATTACTTCCCTTCAACGATAAAACATAACTGGCCACTTTTTGCATTTCTTTAGGTTTTAAAGTTCCTTTCCAGGAAATCATTCCTTTTCCGTCTCTACCTCCATTTTCAAGTGTGTGGAATAAGTTTTTTATGCCACCGCCTAAAATCCATTGATCGTCAGTTAAATTAGGACCGATTTGTCCGCCTGCATCGGCTCTGTGACAAGCAACACAATTGGTTGTAAAAATGGCTTTTCCTTCGGCTAACGATGGTGCATCGGTCAGTAGTGTTACTTTCGATTCATCCATTAAATCGGGTGCTGTTTTCATGTATTGTGCCACATCGATTTTAGCTTGTACCATTTCTTTTTTGAGTTCGGTTTCTTGGTTGTCACCGTCCATAATTTCAAATCGGACTAAATAGATAGCGCCAAAAATGATAGTACCATAAAATAAATACACCCACCAAGGCGGTAAGGTGTTATCCAATTCTTTAATGCCATCGTAATCGTGATGCAGTACAATGGTAGCTTCACCTTCCATGGGAATGGTTCGGGTTAATTTTTGAAGCATTTTTTTATACCAGTCTTTTTCTTTTAAACTAACCGAATTGACATCGTCAACCAATTTCTTTTGTTCGTCGGTAAGTAATTGATACATTACGTTATTGACTGCAGACATCGTGATTTCGATGGCGATGAGCAGAAAAAGAAAAACCAATAGGAATACCAATACCATCGGATATTTGATAAATGCTGGCCTGTCACCTGAATCAATAAAGTATTCTATCGCTCCAAAAACGGAAAAGAAAATGATAGGGAGACGAACATATACGGGGATTAATTTTCTCATTTTGTTATAGTTATAAATTATTACTCTTCTAATGGAAGCTGGCTCAATTCTTTTATTTTTTCTTTTTTATAAGAAAACACCCAAATTCCAAGTCCCACGAAAAAGAAAAAAAAGATTAATAAAGATAGTATCGGATAGATCGCTACTCCAGTGATGGTCTCCATATTGTGTTTGATTTGTTCGAACATACTATTATTTTTTAGTGGTTACTTTTACTTTAATATCGGTTCCAAGCCTTTGTATGTAAGCGATTAAGGCCACAACTTCGCGCTGATTCATTGGTACAAATTGCTCTCCCTTGGCTGCTGCTCTTTTTTTGCTGTCTTCATAACTTTTCACAAAATCAGGGTCGCTTTTCAGGTTGGCTTCTATTTTTTCGGCTTGGGCTCTTAATGTTTTTGGTGCATTGGCAATATCGGACTCAGTGTAAGGAACTCCCAAGCTAACCATGGCTTTCATTTTCTTTTGCGTTAATGAAATGTCAAGCGGTTTGTTATCGAACAACCATTTGTAACTTGGCATTATTGAACCCGAAGAAATACTTTGCGGACTCCATAAGTGGTTGAACTGCCAATTGTCGTTGTATTTCCCTCCTTCTCTTAACAAATCAGGACCCGTACGTTTAGATCCCCAAAGGAAGGGGTGGTCGTAAACGAATTCACCTGCTTTTGATTGCGGTCCGTAGCGTTCGACCTCACTTCTAAACGGACGTACCGATTGCGAGTGACAACCTACACAACCTTCGCGGATGTACAAATCGCGACCTTCTAATTCTAAAGGCGAATAGGGTTTAACACTCGCTATGGTTGGGATATTCGATTTGACCATTATCGTAGGAACAATTTGAATAATACCTCCAATTAGAATGGCAATCACTGCAAAAATTGTTAATTGGATAGGACGTCTTTCTAACCACGTGTGGTATTTTTCACCTTTGGCTCTACCGGAACCTATTTTTTGTAATTCAGGAGCTTCTGCTAATTCATCTTCTACCGCCGAGTTGGCTCTTACCGTTTGGATAATGTTATATACCAATACCAGCATTCCGATTAAATACATGGTTCCACCAACTGCACGCATCGTATACATTGGCATGATTTCTTTTACGGTTTCAAGGAAGTTACCATAGGTTAACGTTCCGTCTGGATTGAACTGTTTCCACATGGATGCCTGTGTAAATCCGGCTACATACATCGGAAGCGTGTACAATATGATTCCCAAAGTCCCAATCCAGAAATGGAAATTAGCCAACTTTAGCGAATACAATTTTCCTTTAGTCAATTTAGGAATCATCCAGTAAATCATACCGAATGCCATAAAACCGTTCCAAGCTAAAGCGCCGACGTGTACGTGAGCAACAATCCAATCCGTATAATGCGCGATGGCATTGATGTTTTTAAGAGATAACAACGGTCCTTCAAATGTGGCCATTCCATAACCAGTAACCGCAACTACAAAGAATTTTAAAATCGGTTCAGTTCTTACTTTATCCCAGGCACCTCTTAAGGTTAGTAGTCCGTTTATCATCCCACCCCAAGAAGGAGCAATCAACATAATCGAAAAAACCACACCTAAATTTTGCGCCCAATTAGGCAAAGCCGAATACAATAAGTGATGTGGTCCTGCCCAGATATATATGAAAATCAACGACCAAAAATGTACAATAGACAAACGATAAGAATACACTGGGCGGTTGGCTGCTTTCGGAATGAAATAATACATCAACCCTAAAAATGGTGTAGTAAGGAAAAACGCCACAGCATTGTGTCCGTACCACCATTGCACCAATGCATCTTGCACTCCAGCATAAACCGAATAACTTTTCATTGCTGAAACGGGTAATTCTAAACTATTAAAAATGTGTAAAACAGCTACTGTAACAAAAGTCGCGATGTAAAACCAAATGGCAACATACAAGTGGCGCTCTCTTCGTCGCAAAATGGTACCAATCATATTGATTCCGAATACCACCCAAATTAAGGCGATGGCAATATCGATTGGCCATTCTAATTCTGCGTATTCTTTTGAAGTTGAGTATCCTAAAGGCAATGAGATGGCGGCGGCGACAATAATTAATTGCCATCCCCAAAAATGCAAGTTGCTCAAAAAATCGCTGAACATTCTTGCTTTTAGCAATCGCTGTAGCGAGTAATAAATTCCGGCGAACATGGAGTTACCGACAAAAGCAAAAATAATTGCATTAGTATGTAAAGGACGGAGTCTACCAAAACTCAACCATGAAACCCCTTCGGTAATATTGGGAAAAAGAAACATGATGGCTAATATAAGTCCAACTAACATTCCCACTACACCAAAAAGGATAGTAGCATAAAGGAACTTCTTTACAATTTTGTTGTCGTAATAAAATTGTTGCATTTCCATAAATTGATTTATTTAATTGTTTTAAGTTTAGTTATTGATGGTTTAACGAATTTGGATTCGTTTTTTTCTACTTTTGGTTTTATCAGTTCATCATCAAAAAGCATTCTAACCGAAGGCGTGTAGTCGTCGTCGTATTGTCCTTTTTTTACTGCCCATATAAAAGCCATAAAAAAGCCAATCGCTACGATAATACTGATGGAGATTAATAAATAAATGACACTCATACCTTACATTTGTGTTACACAAAATTACATGGGTTACTTTATTCAAAATATGATATTTGTCATACTTAAAAATAACTTGTAAAGTAGTGTTTGTTATACCTAACTACTTGTATAATTCTATTTTTTATTTGCATAATAATTACTCATTAAGGTAACAAAGCTCACTATAGTAATAGTGCTTAAAGGCATGATAATAGCGGCAACCAAAGGCAATAAATTTCCAGTTATAGCATATAATAATCCTACTATATTGTAGAGTATTGACAAACCAAAACTCATTTTAATCGTGGTGATCGCATTTTTAGACAACTTCAAAAAGTAGCTTAATTTCTGAAATTCATTCGCATCTAAAATCGCATCGCAGGCAGGGGAAAAAACATTAACATTTTCTGAAATAGAGATGCCTACATTACTTTGCGCCAAGGCACCTGCATCGTTTAAACCGTCGCCAACCATCATTACGTTTTTGCCTTCCTTCTGTAATTTTTTAATGAAATCTAATTTTTGTTCGGGTTTTTGATTGAAGACCAATTCAGTTCCTTTGGGTAATAGTTGCTCTAGAATTTTAAGTTCACCTTCGTTATCACCTGATAGAACTTTAATTATATACTTTGTTTTTAACTTTTGAAAGAGTTCCGACAATCCTTCCCGGTATTCATTGTGGAAAATGTATTTTCCAAAATAAATATCGTTAACCATGATGTGTACGGCTGTGCTTTGTATGAACATTTCCTTTTCTTTTTTGACATAATCTACAGAACCAATTTTAATATCATGATGCTCTGTTTGCGCATGAATTCCCTTTCCAGAAATTTCTTCATAGGAAATAATAGTGACTTTTTCGGATTCAGGCAAATAGTCATATAATAATCTGCTTAACGGATGATTGGATGCTTGCAGTACATTTTTTAGTAAAGTTACATGCACTTCAGAAAGTACATTTCCTTCGTAAGCAATGGTGGCTTTTTTGTTGGTAGTAATCGTTCCCGTTTTATCAAAAACAACGGTGTCGATAGCAGCCAATTGTTCGATAACTAAAGCATTTTTAAGATACAATTTTTTATTGCCTAAAATTCGTAGTACATTCCCAAAAGTAAACGGAGCGGTCAAAGCCAAAGCACATGGACATGCTACTATTAAAACAGCAGTGAAGACATTAAAGGCGGTATTGGCATCGATAAAAATCCAATATCCAAAACTCGAAAAGGCGATTAGCAATAAAATGGGAGTGAAATAGCGGCTAATTTTATCGGTAATCGTTTTGTGTTTTTGTGTTACTTCTTTCTGAAAAACAGCATGGCTCCACAGTTGCGTTAGGTAACTTTGGGAAACCGAATGCAAGACTTCCATTTCGATGATTGTTCCAATTTGTTTCCCTCCCGCGAAGATTTTATCGCCCGATTTTTTGTTTATAGGAATGGCTTCACCTGTTACAAAACTGTAATCTATAGCTGCATTTTCGGATATTAAAATACCGTCTACAGGAATAAGTTCTTGGTTTCTGATGAGCAGGCGATCGCCTTTTTGAACTTCGTAAATCGGAATGCTTTCTTCGGATGAAGCTGATATTTTGGTAACAGCTACTGGAAAATACGATTTAAAATCTCTTTCAAAACTTAAAAAGTTATACGTTTTGATTTGAAACATTTTTCCCAAAAGCATGAAGAAAATTAATCCAGTTAAACTGTCGAAAAATCCGGAGCCGTAATCCATAACAATGTCAAAGGTGCTTCGGATAAAAAAGATGACAATTCCCAACGCAATCGGAATATCAATATTAAGCATTCCCGATCTTATACTTTTATAAGCCGAAACGTAATAGCCACTTGCCGAATAAAAGAAACTCGGAAGTGATAGAGCAAAAATCAACCAACGGAAAAAGCCGCGATAATTATCGAGCCAAAATTCCTTCACTTCAAAATATTCGGGGAAAGAGAGAAGCATAATATTTCCGAAACAGAAAAATGCCACTCCGAGTTTATACGTTAAACTTCGGTCGATTTTACTTTTTTTGGAATCATAATTATCCAAACTGATATAAGGTTCGTAACCAATAGCACATAATAAAAGAACAATTTCCTTTAAATTAGTTAGCGTTGGATTGTAGGTAATTCGGACTTTCTTTTCCAGAAAATTTACCTGTGAAGAGGTTATTCCTTTTTGAAGACGCTGTAGATTTTCCAATATCCAAATGCACGAACTACAATGAATATGAGGAATTGTAAGTGATACAATAGATGTCGTTTCTTCCTGAAATTCGAGTAGTTTAGAAACAATACTTTCATTGGCTAAATAGTCATATTTGCCGTTTGTTTCTTGCGGAGTTGCTCCAGGTGATTTTTCGAAATCATAATAACAAGACATATCATTGAGCGAGAAAATTTCGTATACCGTTTTACAACCTTGGCAACAAAATTTTTTTTCGTCAAAAACAATTTGCACTTTTTTTAAAACATCTAAACCACAATGGAAACATTTTTCTGTGTCCATAACTTTGCTCTTTTACCTGATGCAAAGGTTGTATATTGTTGTAAGATAAAATATGATATATGTCATATAAAAGCGTAATTTTGTAAAAGTTAAACACTTCTTAAATGGGCAAATGTGAGCAATGTATCGTTAGACAATTTAGTTCCTTAAAGGCGCTAAACAAAGAACAGTTATTGCAAATTGCTGATTGTAAAACTTCCTACACTATAAAAAAGGGATCTCCTATTTTTGAAGAAGGAGATGATATGAAAGGTGTTTTTTGTATTAAAGATGGTATTTGTAAACTCTCTAAATTAAGTTCCAACGGGAAAGATCAAATTGTAAAATTGGTAAAACCCGGAGAATTATTAGGACAACGATCGATGATAAGCGATGAAGTTGCCAATTTAAGTGCCATTGCGATTGAAGATATGGAAGTGTGTTTCATTCCGAAAAGCGAAATCCTTGGATTTTTTGATCACAACAATGCCCTCTCCATGAATGTTATGAAATCTATTTGTGGTGATTTGAAAGAAGCCGATGACAATATGGTTGCCATGGCACAAAAACCAGTCAAATCGAGATTGGCTCATGTATTGGTTTATTTGGAGGATACGTTTGGTAAAAATGAAGATGGTTCGCTCTATGTTCAACTTTCAAGAGAAGAGATTTCGGGAATGATAGGAACTGCTACCGAAAGCTGTATTCGTTTACTGTCTGATTTTAAAAAATTAGGATATATTGAATTGATCGGAAAAAAGATTATACTTCTCAAAAAAAACGAACTGATAAAAGTAGCCGATTTTTAAATCCTTACGCTTTTTTATAGATTTCGGTTAAACCGGAATTCCATTCGATACTATGGTAATAGAAGTTGATACTAGTTAGTCGACCTTTCTTTTTCAATTCAAATCTTCCAATTACTTTGGCGTCTTTTCCTAAAACGGTTAAAATATCACCTGTGCATAAAGTGCTAATTCGAAACAAGTCGTATATTTTTTCAGCGATCTCTTTTTTTATGGTAGTTTTAGAGTTGAAAGTACTCACAATAATAGTTTCTGCACTACTGTTAATGATTAATTCCATGCCGTCGTGACCGTACTTATACGTGCTGGTTTTAGAAACATCTTGTGAATAAGATATCTGAAAAGCGAAAAGCAATACAAAAATAAATTTATACATTTAGATATTTTGGGGCTAACCTTATGAACGCCAAATATATAAAATAATTGTAATAAACATAACTTATATAAAAAAAACCGTGTCATTAAATAGTGACACGGTTCCTTATCTGAATTAATAATCTGCTAGTAATACGTGTACCGTCTTACTTTAGCAATGTATTTTGCCAAGCGAATTACTTGATGGCTGTAGCCGTATTCGTTGTCGTACCATACATACAATACGATATTTTTTCCATCTCCTGAAACTATAGTAGCGTTGCTATCGTAAATTGCTGGAGCCGAAGTTCCAACGATATCCGAAGATACCAATTCGTTGTTTAATGAATATTTAATTTGTTCTACCAGTTCGCCTTCAAGCGCATATTTTCTCATGATGTTGTTGATTTCCTCAATAGAAGTAGTTTTAGTAACTTCTAAATTCAAAACTACAAGCGAACCGTTTGGAACAGGAACACGAATGGCATTGGAAGTTAATTTTCCAGCTAAACTAGGCAATGCTTTCGCTACTGCGGTTCCAGCGCCCGTTTCGGTAATCACCATGTTTAAGGCTGCAGCTCTACCACGACGGTATTTTTTGTGCATGTTATCCACCAAATTTTGGTCATTGGTATAGGCATGAATCGTTTCTAAATGTCCTTTTACAACACCTAAAGTATCTTCCACTGCTTTTAAAATCGGAGTAATCGCATTGGTTGTACATGAAGCAGCAGAAAAAATATTTACGGTATCTGGATTGAATTCTTCGTGATTCACTCCGTACACAATATTCGGAACTCCTTTTCCCGGAGCTGTCAATAAAACTTTGGTAACACCTTTAGATACTAAATGACGTTTTAGCGCTTCTTCTGTTGTGAAAACACCAGTGTTGTCTATTACAAGCGCGTCTTCAATTCCGTAGTGTGTATAATCAATTTCTTCC
>JANNCY010000232.1:0-1837 GCA_031387085.1 Flavobacteriales bacterium
ATTTGGCACCTTAAAATATAAGCCAATCACAATTTGTAACCACCTCAAAAGAGAAAACAATAATGGAATGAGTAAAATTGTAATTCCAAATGAAATAATTACTAATAAAATTTACTTTATTAGAAATGAAAAGGTAATGTTAGATCGTGATTTAGCGGAACTTTTTAATGTAGAAACAAAAAGAATAAACGAGCAAATAAAAAGAAATAGTGAACGATTTCCCGAACATTTTATGTTTCAATTAAATGAAACCGAATTTCAAATCTTGAAGTCGCAATTTGCGACATCAAGTTGGGGAGGAACAAGAAAATTACCTTTTGCTTTTACTGAACACGGCGTTTTACAATTGTCAAATGTTTTAAAAAGCGAAAGAGCAATTTTAATGAGCATTAAGATTATTGAGGTTTTTGTAAGTTTGAGAAATTATCTGACGGAAAATTTAAATTTAAAATTAGAAGTTGAAACGATTAAGAAAAAACTAATAAATCAAGACAAAAACATCGAACTTGTTTTTTCTTATTTAGATGAATTGATTGACAAACAAGGCAACAAAGTAGAACGAAAAAAAATAGGTTATAAAGAATAAAGATTACTGATAAGCATAGCCCTGATAGCAGTGAAAATCCTTGATATTGTGAGATTGCTTCGCAAGCTCGCAATGACAAGATTGAAACGGATAGCAGGAATAGCTTCAAAAAAAAATAAAAGAGGATACAATAATCATAAGATGGCGCCCGTACCTCGCAATGACAATAAAAATGGACATACAAACAATATCATTATCAGGCAGGAAAAAGCAAGTTTCCAACAAGGAAATGACATTTTTCGAACGCATGTACCTGATTGCCATCGTAAAAGGATTACTTATTACGATCAAGCACTTTTTTAGAAAAAAAGCGACGATTCATTATCCCGAGCAAACCCGTGAATTCAGTCCGGTTTATCGTGGACAACACATGTTAAAACGCGACGAACAAGGTCGTGAAAACTGTACGGCTTGCGGATTGTGCGCCTTATCATGTCCGGCCGAAGCCATCACGATGACCGCTGCCGAAAGAAAACCAGACGAAATGCATTTATACCGTGAAGAAAAATACGCTTCGATTTATGAAATCAATATGTTGCGTTGTATTTTTTGCGGATTGTGTGAAGAAGCGTGTCCGAAAGACGCGGTTTACTTAACGATTTCAAAAGAGTTGGTGCCATCGAGTTTCAATCGGGAAGATTTTATTTTTGGAAAAGATAAATTAGTGATGCCGTTAGAAATGGCAATGAAAAATACGCAACTTAACAACGCTAACTAATGTCACCAGTACAGATTATTTTTTACATTTTAGCCACTATCACTTTGTCGACAGCGTTTCTGACAATCTATAGTAAAAACCCAATACACAGTGCCATTTATTTGGTGATTTGCTTCTTTTCGATTGCGGGACATTACCTATTATTCAACGCGCAATTTTTAGCGATTGTACACGTCATCGTCTACTCGGGAGCGATTATGATTCTGTTTTTATTCACCATCATGTTGATGAATTTGAACAAAGAAGATGAAGTCCACAAACCCCGAATTACAAGATTGGGAGCTATTATCGTGTTTTGCATTTTGAGTATTGTGATGATAACCATCTTCATCAATTCTAAAACCATCATGGGTGAATACGACTTAACAGGAGAAGATTACCAATCGACCAAAAAATTAGGAAAAGTGTTGTTGAACGAATACATGGTGCCATTCGAATTTGCTTCGGTACTGTTATTAGTAGCGATGATTGGAACTGTATTATTGTCTAAAAAAGAAACCAAATAAGATGACAAATATTTTAAATGAAATAGG
>JANNCY010000233.1:0-5822 GCA_031387085.1 Flavobacteriales bacterium
ACAAAACGCTATTTAATAAATACATAAGCAATGTCAAAAGTAATAGGTAAAGTTGCACAAATCATCGGACCAGTAGTAGACGTAGTATTTGATACTAAAAACGCTGAACTTCCAAAAATTTATGATTCATTAGAAATCACAAAAAAAGACGGTACTTTATTAGTACTTGAAGTACAATCTCACATTGGTGAAGATACCGTACGTACTATCTCTATGGACTCTACAGACGGTTTGTCTAGAGGAACAGAAGTAGTAGGAACCGGAGCGCCAATCCAAATGCCAATTGGGGCTGATGTTTACGGACGTCTTTTCAACGTAATTGGAGATGCTATTGACGGTCTTGGAAACTTACCAAAAGACGGTGCTAACGGAATGTCAATTCACAAACAAGCACCACGATTCGAAGATTTATCAACTTCTTCTGAAGTTTTATTCACAGGTATTAAAGTTATCGACTTAATTGAGCCTTATTCAAAAGGGGGTAAAATTGGTTTGTTCGGTGGTGCTGGTGTTGGTAAAACCGTATTGATTCAGGAGTTGATTAACAATATTGCAAAAGGTCACGGTGGACTTTCAGTATTCGCAGGAGTAGGTGAAAGAACGCGTGAAGGAAATGACTTACTTCGTGAGATGTTAGAGTCTGGAATTATAAAATACGGTGACGATTTCATGCACTCTATGGAAAATGGAGGTTGGGATTTATCCAAAGTTGATAAACCTGGAATGAGAGAGTCGAAAGCTACTTTCGTTTTCGGACAAATGAATGAGCCACCTGGAGCAAGAGCACGTGTGGCTTTATCTGGACTTTCGATCGCTGAATATTTCCGTGATGGTGCTGGTTCTGATCAAGGAAAAGACGTACTTTTCTTCGTTGATAATATCTTCCGTTTTACACAAGCAGGTTCAGAGGTGTCGGCTCTTTTAGGTCGGATGCCATCTGCTGTAGGTTACCAACCAACATTGGCAACTGAAATGGGTGCGATGCAAGAAAGAATTACCTCAACCAAAAAAGGATCTATTACATCGGTACAAGCGGTTTACGTTCCTGCGGATGACTTAACAGACCCTGCACCAGCAACAACGTTTGCTCACTTAGATGCAACAACCGTATTGTCGCGTAAAATTGCTGAGTTAGGAATTTATCCTGCAGTAGATCCATTGGATTCTACTTCAAGAATCTTAACTCCAGAAATCTTAGGAGCAGATCACTACGACTGTGCACAAAGAGTAAAAGAAATTCTTCAAAAATACAAACAACTTCAAGATATTATTGCCATCCTTGGTATGGAAGAATTATCTGAAGAAGATAAATTATCGGTATCTCGTGCGCGTCGTGTACAACGTTTCTTGTCACAACCATTCCACGTTGCGGAGCAATTTACAGGTATTCCAGGAGTATTAGTAGACATTAAAGACACCATCAAAGGATTCAACATGATTATCGATGGTGAATTGGATCACTTGCCAGAAGCTGCTTTCAACCTTAAAGGAACTATTGAAGACGCTATCGAAGCGGGACAAAAAATGTTGGCAGAAGCTTAATATAATTATGAATTATGAGTTTTGAGTTTTGAGTTTCAGCTCAACTCATAACTCATAACTCAAAACTCATAACTAAAAACATGATTTTAGAAATAGTATCACCAGAAGCTACATTATTTAAAGGCGAAGTGACTTCGGTTACATTGCCAGGTGTACTTGGTTCATTTCAAGTATTGAATAATCACGCACCTATTGTTTCGACTTTAAAACAAGGTACCGTAAAAGTTACAGCTCCTAATTTTAAACTAAACAAAGACGTTGCCGATAAATTCGTTACCATAAATGACGAAAAATTCAACCTTGAAATCGCATCGGGAACTATCGAAATGAAAGACAATAAAATAATTGTGTTAGCTGATTAACACAATTATGTTGATAACAAAAGTAAAAAGCCGTGCAAAATTGCACGGCTTTTTTTATTTTTGGTAAATGGATTTAAATCAAAACGAAATACTCATCAGTCATTACAAGCGTCCAGCTTGGCATTTTATCCTTGGCGGATTGCTTTACATTGCCTCAATAGGAGTAGCTTCTTATGCATTCTATATGCTTTATACCGCTCCGGAAGACTATTCCTACGAAAAGGATCTTGGTGGTAATTTAACCATTGCGCTCATACTCTTTGTTGCGGGTTTAGGCTCTTCAATTGTAAGAACACGCTATCTTAATTTGGAAAAAGGAAAACTGCATACTGAATTCCGTTTGTGGTTTTTAAAAATGGCTGTTCAATCCTCAATGCCCGAATTAGAGTATGTCTCGGTTTTCAAAAATGAAGGCGCAGAAACGTTCGAAGTCAACCTCTGGTACGAAGGAAACCATCATTTTAATGTAGATTACTTTGACGAGGCTGAACCAGCTTTCGATTACGCCAAGGAATTTTCTGAAAAATTAAAACTAAAAGTACTCGATGCTACGGTAAAAGGCAATTCTAAGTGGATTTAAATCCAAAAGAAATATAAAAGTAAAAAGTCAGACATATGGTTTGGCTTTTTTTATTTGAAGCCATTTCCAGCTTTCCGCTCTATCTTTTTTTCGTTCCTCAAAAAAGGATGCTGCTCCTATCTGGGCTATGAAACAGCATCGTAATTCAAATTGTCATTCCTTAACATATTCCATAATATCTCCTGGCTGACAATCCAATATCTCACATATTAACTCCAAAGTAGAAAAACGAACTGCCTTGGCTTTTCCAGTTTTCAATATGGATAAATTGGCTGTTGTTATACCAATTCGATCTGCTAATTCATTCGACCGCATTTTTCTTCTGGCAAGCATAACATCAAGATTTACAATTATTGGCATGGCTTATATTGTTAATTCGTTTTCTTCTTTCATTTTTTTTGCCATTTTGAACACTTCGCTCAACACCATAAAAAACAAACCCAAACTTGCCGTGAATAAAAAAGAACTAAATCCACCACCAAATTCTATATCCGAATGATTCGTTTTATGTATCACATTATAGATGAACAACGGAACACAACTAAAAATAGAGGCTATCAAAAAACTTTTTCCAATTTTATCGAATAATAAAATAATTGTTTCGTCAAAAATTATTCTTTTGGTAAACATATTCAGCACTTTTCTTAACTGATAAATTCCGTAAACAAAGAAACAATACGATAGAATTCCTAATGTTAGAATAACTTTTGTCGTGAAATCACTTGCTAAAATCCTCTCACCATTAATTTTTATCGGAATGTCAATAGGTTCTGTACTAAAAAACATAATCGGAATAAATACCACCATCGCTATAATTGCAACAATAGAAATGACAAAAAAGAAATCCAATAACGTTTTTAAAATTTGAAGTTTTCTCATAATTATTTAAGTTGGTTTAAAGCACAAATATAATATAATTATTGATAAACAATAATAAAACATCACAAAACAATTATTTTTAGTGTATTCCTATTTCTATAGACTTTATTACATTTGCAATCTATGAAGTCTTTCCCAATATCATTATCCCAAAAATTACAACACCGTAAGCAAAATAATGCCTTACGCCAATTGGTTGCACCTAATGATTTAATCGATTTTGCCTCTAATGATTATTTGGGATTTGCCAAAAGCGAAACCATCTTCAACCAAACTCATCAGTATTTACTCGATAATCAGATCAAAATAAATGGCGCAACGGGCTCTCGACTCCTATCCGGAAATCACAGCGTATACATTGAAGCTGAAGCCTACATTGCCCATTTTCACCAATCGGAATCGGCCTTAATTTTTAACTCGGGTTACGATGCCAATGTAGGTTTCTTCAGTTCGGTACCACAACGCAACGACATTATTTTATATGATGAATTGTGTCATGCTTCCATTCGTGATGGCATTCAAATGAGTACCGCCAAAGCGTATAAATTTCAACATAATGATGCAACGGAATTGGAAGTACTAATTACCAAATTCAATTCAGAAGATAATGAAGTATACATCATCACCGAAAGTGTTTTCTCAATGGATGGCGATACTCCGAATTTCGAGGAACTTATTCCACTTTCTGAAAAGTACTTTTGCCATTTGGTCGTCGACGAGGCACATGCGTTGGGTGTATTCGGAGAAAAAGGAGAAGGCGTCATTCAAAGTTTAGGGTTGCAAGACAAAGTTTTTGCGCGAATCATGACTTTTGGAAAAGGATTGGGATGCCACGGTGCCTGCATCATAGGCACTACGGAACTAAAAAGTTATTTAGTCAATTTTGCGCGTAGTTTTATTTATACTACAGGATTAGCACCGCATGCAGTAGCTACTATTTTGGTGGCGTATCAGCAGTTATCAGTAGCACCTGAAGCAATACAACTATTAAAAAATAACATCCGATACTTCAACCAGCAAAAAATCCAACTCGGATTAAAACCTTTATTTGTTTACAGTAAATCGGCGATTCAATGTGCTATTATTCCAGGTAACGAAAAGGTGAAAACCATCGCCAACCAATTACAGGAAAAAGGCTTTGACGTCAAACCCATTCTGTCACCAACGATTCCCGCAGGACAAGAACGATTGCGGTTTTGTTTACACAGTTACAATTCAGAGCTAGAAATTTCGGAAGTGTTGCGATTGTTGAGTACCTTTGTTTTTTAAATCTATGGATAATAGTTTCACATTACTCCGTCGCTTTCAATATTCATCGGAATCTATAATTTACCAAGGAAAATTAGAATCGGAAGGAATAGAAGTTTTCATGCGGGACAACAATACTGTTGATTCAAATCCTTTGTACAGTAATGCTGTTGGTGGCGTCAAACTTTTTGTAAGAAGTGAAGATGTTGAAAAAGCCAATGCAGTTCTTTCCCAAATCAGTGACTATTCTTTGGATGACAATAATCAACCTATAAAATGTCCGAATTGTGGTGCAGAACAAATTGAAATGGAAACGTCCATCAGAAGTTGGAAAACATTAGCGAATGTTATCATTTTAGGATTTCTAGCATTGGTGTTAGAAAAGCACAAATACAAATGTCAAAACTGTAAATTCGAATTCGATTAATGAAAATATTTATCACAGGAATAGGAACGGACGTTGGTAAAACCATCGCCTCAGCCATCATCACACAATCCCTTGAAGCCGATTATTGGAAACCTGTACAAGCCGGTGATTTAGACAATTCAGACAGTCATAAAATCCAACGGTACATTTCTAACAACAAGACCGTAATTCATCCCAACAGCTATAAACTCAACACACCTGCTAGTCCGCATTTAGCCGCTGAGTTAGACGGAATTGCTATTGAACTAAAAAAAATCACCGAACCAAAAACCAGTAACCATTTGGTTATTGAAGGTGCCGGTGGCGTTTTGGTTCCGTTAAATGCGACCGATTGTATTATTGACATCATCCAAAAAGACTATAAAGTAATTGTGGTTTCTAGACATTATCTGGGGAGCATCAATCATACGCTATTAACAGTCGAGGCATTGAAGAACAGAAAAATCACTGTCGCCGGAATTATTTTTTCTGGAGATGAAAATAAAGCAACCGAAGCGATTATCACAAAAAAAACGGGCATTAAAGTAATTGGAAGAATCGACAACGAACCCTATTTCGACCAAAACGGCATCAATTATTATGCGGAAATATTCAGAGAAAATCTCCTTAATTTATAAAATCTTTGTGAAACAATACAAACAGCATGAATCTTTCTGAAAGAGATAAAAAACACAACTGGCATCCGTACACACAGCATCAAACAGCAGCTAATTTTCCAGCTATTGTAAAAGGAAAAGACGCCTTATTGTGGGATGAAAACGGCAAAGAATATATTGATGCTATT
>JANNCY010000005.1:0-17759 GCA_031387085.1 Flavobacteriales bacterium
GCTTCGGCGATGGCATTTTCTAAAATTTTGTACACCCACATGTATTCTCCACGGATGTAGATGTAGGATAAGTTCGCTCCCAATGCGTAACTTGAGGTAATCATTCCTTCAATCAAAAGATGCGGAATGTATTCCATCAAATACCTGTCTTTAAAAGTTCCTGGTTCTGATTCGTCGGCATTGCAAACCAAATGACGTGGCTTTCCTGATTTCTTGTCAATAAAACTCCATTTCATTCCACATGGAAATCCAGCACCACCACGACCACGAAGTCCAGAAGTTTTTACTTCTTCGACTACTTCATCCGGAGTCATTTTTTTCAAGGCCTTTTCAACCGAAGCATAACCGCCTTCTTTGCGATATACTTCGTAGGTTTTAATGCCTGGAACGTTTATTTTGTCTAATAATATTTTTCTTCCCATTTTCAAGGTAAATATTTATCTAAAAATTCTTTTAAAGCTTTTAAATATGCATTATTTTCGACATCTAAATCCCAAAGATTTCCATCTTTAAAGTTTCTTCCTTTGTCTTTACATTTTTCTTTTTCAACACTTGTGTTGCCGTGAAGTACTTCATGGTAAACATATATTTTTGATTTTTTAGCAGGAATATTATATCCTTTGTTTTTCTTGGTCAGACAGTCTTCAAAACCATCCCAACATTCAAAAATATCTGAATTTATAGGATTAATAACTTTTTCTAAAAAATCTTCAACTTCTCCTTCTTCTTCGTTATTGTTTGGAAAAATAAAAGTATCATAGTTTTTCCAATTCCAACTTTTCATTAAATCATCTACAAATGTTATGGTCTCTTTTAATCCAGCTTTATCAACCGTATTTTTATCGTCAGCATCTAAAAAGATTAAAGTCTTATAATCAGAAAACTCTTCTGTTATTCTTTCTTTTAAATCTTTGAGTTTTGCCCAGCCTCCTAAACAATGAATAAATTCATTTTTATTTAATTGTTTGTCACTAATCTCAATGCCATAATTTAGAGAAATAAAATCTCTTAAATATCTTTGGTCTGATAAACCCTCACAAAATATCCTGATATTGTCCATTTATCTTATTTCTGAATCTGATTCTACTAAATACCCAAACTCATTGAAAGGATAAGTTATAGCTTTAATATTTTTATCATTAGTTTCTTTAAGCTTTATAACTCGAACATCATTGGATATGTCTTTCAATTCATTGATTGCCTCAACATATGCTTCAATACACTCATTTGAATGAGTTGTAGCAAAAAGTTGAATTCCTAACTCTTTACAAACCTTTAATACATTAACCCAAAAAGACTTTTGTTTTGAATAATGAATGCCAATTTCAATTTCATCTATCAATATATAATTATGTTTGTTATAAAGAATTTCAAATAAAATACTTAAAATTCGTATAAAGCCATCCCCATACTCATTGACAGGATGGTAATCAGATTTTTTACTAGTTGAAACATGTAAATACTCGACCTTATTAAAGTAATCAAAAATTGAAAATCTATCAATTTCAATATCTTTAAAAATTTTTCGAACTATTTCAATTAGTCTGTCTTCATCATTTGGGTTTTTTACAATTTCTTTATAGTAAAAAATGATGTCGTTAGAATAGAAATCATCAATCCTAACAATAGGAAGATAATCTGCGTAATAATAAAAACTTTTGTAATAATTAGATGTAATGTCAGCAATAAATTCAACTTCTAGAGTGGAGGTGTCTTTTAAATCAACTACTCCTTTTTTAAATACGAGCCAATTTTTTGAAATTTGATTAATTCCTTTGTATTGAAATAAATTCACCTTATTTATAAAATCTTCTGTATCAACTCTATTTAAAGGATTAAATTCCTTAAGGTTTTCTATTTGAAAGTGGTTGGCTTTTCCATCCTTTATTTTTCTATAAATTGAAATTGGTTTGTTTTTATCTTTTTGAACCAACCCAATTAGATTAAAGTTAAAGTTAAAATCTTCTTTATTGACAAGATATTCAATTGAATTTTCGATTGTAATATTTCGTTTAGAAAAGGTATGATGCAATGCAGCAATAGTTTTTTTTGCGTGAAACTCTAAAAGTAAGGATTCCAATAAACAAGTTTTACCAGCATTATTATCTCCAACAATCAAATTAAATTGACCAATATCATTTACCTCAAGATAGTTAAATTTCTTGAAATTTTCAATTTTGAAATATGTTAGATGATTGTTCTCCATGATATTATTTATCGTGTAAAGTGATTTTTCCGTCTTTGCAATCGGTGATTAATTGGTCGATTTTTGCTTCTGTCAAATGTTCCTGAAAGAAATCACCCAACTGCATCATTGGTGCATAACCACAAGCACCAAGACATTCTACACCACGGATTTCGAAAAGTCCGTCTGCCGTTGGCTCACCTACTTTTATTCCTAATTTAGAACACGTGTAATCCATCAAATCTTCTACACCGTTTTGACAACAAGGAGAAGTTTGACAGAATTCGAACATGTATTTTCCGATTGGTCTTTGGTTGTACATCGTGTAAAAAGTAACTACTTCGTACACTTCTATTGGTTGTATTTCTAAAATCTCAGCTACTTTGTTTTGCAATTCGATGCTCAACCAGTTGTCGTGCGCATCCTGAACTTCATGCAAAACCGGCAGTAACGCTGATTTCCTTTTGTCGGCTGGATAATGACTGATTAACTCATTGATGCGATTCATCAAAGCAGTCGTGATGTTTATTTCTTGTGTGATGTGTGATCTTTCCATAATTCTTAAGCGTCTAATTCGCCGGCAATTACATTCAAACTTGATAATATTACGATAGCATCGGATAGCATGGCGCCTTTTATCATTTCTGGATACGCTTGGTAGTAAATAAAACAAGGGCGTCTGAAATGCAAACGGTACGGCGTTCTGCTTCCGTCCGTTACTAAATAAAATCCTAATTCACCATTTCCTCCTTCTACGGCGAAATAAATTTCAGCAACAGGAACTGGCACTTCTCCCATCACAATCTTGAAGTGATAAATTAAGCTTTCCATGTTATTGTATACGTCTTCTTTTGGAGGTAAATAATAATCGGGAACGTCTGCGTGATAAGGTCCTTCGGGCATTTTGTCTAAAGCTTGACGAATGATGCTTAGACTTTCCCAAACTTCGGCATTACGAACGCAAAAACGATCGTAGGTATCACCCGATTTTCCGACAGGAACAATGAAATCAAAGTCTTCGTAGGACGAATACGGCTCTGCTACACGGACATCGTAATCAATTCCGGCGGCACGCAAATTCGGACCTGTAAATCCGTATGCCATGGCTTGCTCGGCAGATATTGGTCCGACGTTTACCGTTCTATCAATAAAAATTCTATTTCTTTCAAAAAGGTTTTCGAATTCTTTCCACGCTGGAGGAAATTCTTCCAAAAATTTATTCAGTAATTCGAAAGCTTTTGGCGTAAAGTCTCTTTCGAAACCACCAATTCTTCCCATATTGGTTGTTAAACGGGCACCACAAATTTCTTCGTAGATTTCGTATACTTTTTCACGGAATTGAAATACGTAAAGGAAACCTGTGTAGGCTCCGGTATCTACTCCAAGAATCGAATTACAAATTAAGTGATCGGTAATACGAGCCAACTCCATTACGATAACTCTTAAATATTGTGCGCGTTTCGGCACTTCAATATTGAGCAATTTCTCTAATGTCATCCACCAACCCAAATTGTTAATCGGCGACGAACAGTAGTTCATTCGGTCGGTTAAGGGTGTGATTTGGTAAAATGGACGGTTTTCGGCAATTTTTTCGAAGGCGCGGTGAATGTAACCAATGGTAGGTTCGGCATCTAAAATCCGTTCCCCATCCATCAAAAGAATGTTTTGAAAAATTCCGTGAGTCGCGGGATGCGTTGGCCCTAAATTCAGAATAGAATACTCGCTTCCATCTTCATTGAGTTGGTCTTTTATGATTTTAGCATAACGATGCTCTGGTGGTAATAATAGTTCTGACATTTATAGAATGTGAAAATTATATTGAGTGTTGACTATTCATTGCTGTTCTTCCAAAGAAGCGGTCGTCTTTATCGGTTCGACCGCTGTCTTCCATTGGGAATTCTTTTCTCATTGGAAATGACACCATTTCATCCATATTTAAAATACGTTTTAATTGTGGATGTCCTTTAAAATCGATGCCATAAAAATCCCAAGTTTCTCTTTCCATCCAATTGGCAGAAAGGAATAAATCGCTTGCCGTTTTTACTTGTGGATTTTCGCCGTTTAAATACGTTTTGATTTTGATTCGGACGTTTTCAACCCAATTGTGCATGTGATACACTACCGCAAATTGATGGTTGACATCGTTATCAGGGTAATGAATTCCGCATAAATCGGTTAAAAAGTGAAAGTTTAAATCGGCATCTTCTTTTAGGAATCGAATCACATCGTGAATGACTTCTGAAGTAGCTTCGAATGAAAAAATACCGTGTTGTGTTTGAAAATCGAGCACGTTGGCGCCAAATTTCTGAGTGATTTTTTCTTGTATGTATGCAGTTTCTAACGCCATTTTTATAGGTTATAAGAAGCTAATAATTCTTTATATTCTGGTGAGTTTCTACGTCTAACCGACTCGTTTCTCACTAATTCTTGCAATTGCATTACGCCATCTACAATTTGTTCTGGTCTTGGCGGGCAACCTGGGACGTAAACGTCAACTGGAATCACTTTATCAATTCCCTGTAAAACCGAGTAGGTGTCAAAAATTCCACCCGAACAAGCGCAAGCTCCTACTGAAATTACCCATCGTGGTTCCGACATTTGTTCGTATACCTGACGAAGAATTGGTGCCATTTTTTTGGATATCGTTCCCATTACCATTAACATATCCGCTTGACGGGGAGAAAAACTCACACGCTCAGAGCCGAAACGGGCCAAATCGTAATGCGAAGCCATGGTTGCCATGAACTCGATGCCACAACACGAAGTAGCGAATGGCAAAGGCCAAAGTGAATTGGCACGTGCCAACCCAACTACATCGTTTAGTTTTGTAGCGAAGAAACCTTCTCCTGAAACTCCTTCTGGTGGAGGAACCAATTTTGTTCTTGTACTCATTTTAGATTTTTAGATTTTTAGATTTTTAGACTTCTTAGACTAAAATCCTAATACTTAAAATATATTTTACCGAGTTTCAAATGCTATTTGAAATTAATTACTCCCACTCTAAAGCTTTCTTCTTAATAATGTAGAAGAAACCTACTAAAAGTAACAACATGAAAATGACCATTTTTACCATTCCTTCTACTCCAAGTTCTTTGAAGTTGATCGCCCAAGGATATAGGAAAATAACTTCGACATCGAAAAGAACAAAAAGAATGGCTACTAAAAAATATTTTACGGAGAATGGAATACGGGCATTACCGACCGATTCGATTCCGCATTCGAAATTTTTGTCTTTATTAGCGGAGCTTCTTTTTGGACCTAATTTTCCTGAGATGATTATGGTTCCTACAACAAATCCAACTGCTAAAAACAGTTGCATAAGTATTGGGAAATAATCTATTTGTGTTGTATTCATTAAGATGATTTTTTAGATGTAGTAAAAATTGGTGCAAATATACATCGCAATATTTAATTCTCAAAAATAGAGGCGTAAACGTTTGTTTTTTGTGCCTCAAAACTAGTCATTTAAATCAATTCTAAATAAGAAATTAACATATAAAAAAACGTCCCGATAAATCGAGACGTTGAGACTTTCTAGGTAATCAAAAAATATATATATTACTCTTCGATAACTACTACTTGAGCAGCTACTTTACCTTTTCTTCCTTCTTCTTCTTCGTAAGAAACTTTATCACCTTCGTTAAGTGATTCAGCTTTAATACCTGTTGCGTGAACGAAAATGTCTTTTCCATTTTCATCATCTGTAATGAATCCGTAACCTTTTGACTCATTGAAAAATTTAACTGTACCTGTGCGCATTTTGTAATGTAAAAAATTAATAATGGTCAAAGATATACTTATTTCTTACATAGCAAACAAAAATCAAATAAAATGTTAAATTTTTTTTTCAAAATTAAAATTCTAACCGAATGATTTTCAATAGACTATTTGAATTATCCTAAATATTGAAATAAAAAAAACAGCTATTTATACATTTTTAAATTGCTGTCTCTTAAATAATTGCGAATATGATATTTCTTACTTTAACTGTATTTTGATGTGTAATTCGTTCAATTGTGCGTCATCGATAACTGATGGAGCGTCAATCATTACATCACGTCCTGAGTTGTTTTTTGGGAAGGCAATAAAGTCACGAATCGTTTCTTGTCCGCCTAAAATAGCCACCAATCGATCCAATCCAAATGCTAATCCTCCGTGTGGTGGCGCACCAAATTGAAAGGCATCCATTAAGAATCCGAATTGGTTGCGGGCTTCTTCTTCGGTAAATCCTAAGTACTTGAACATTAATTGTTGCGTGGCTTTATCGTGAATACGAATCGAACCTCCTCCAATTTCATTACCGTTTAAGACCATATCATAAGCGTTGGCTCTCACTTTTCCTGGATTGGTTGCCAACAACTCCATGTCTTCTGGTTTTGGAGAGGTGAAGGGATGGTGCATTGCGTGCCATCTTCCACTATCTTCATCCAATTCCAATAACGGGAAATCAACTACCCATAATGGTGCAAATACTTCTGGATTACGCAAACCTAAACGTGTTGCCAATTCCATTCGAAGTGCCGAAAGTTGCGTGCGTGTTTTATCGGCGGGACCGGAAAGCACTAACATTAAATCACCTGGTTTGGCATTCATTTTTTCAGCCCAGTTCTTTAAAACTATTTCGTCGTAAAATTTGTCTACAGAAGATTTCAAACTGCCGTCGGCATTGTATCTTACATAAACTAATCCCGTAGCACCTACTTGCGGACGTTTAATCCATTCTGTGAGTTCGTCTAATTGCTTTCTTGTAAATTCTGCACACCCAACAACATTGATACCCACAACCAACTCTGCACTGTCAAAAACTGGAAACCCCTTTGGTTCAAAAGTCCCCCCTTCGGGGGTTAGGGGGCAAAACTCCATTCCGAAACGGATGTCCGGTTTGTCATTTCCGTAGGTTTTCATGGCGTGATCGTAGGTCATTCTTGGGAATTTGTCTACTTCAATTCCTTTTAATGTGGATAACAAATGACGCGTCAATCCTTCAAAAACATGTAGAATATCTTCTTGCTCAACGAATGCCATTTCGCAATCGATTTGTGTAAACTCGGGTTGTCTATCGGCACGTAAATCTTCATCTCGGAAACATTTCACGATTTGAAAATACTTGTCCATTCCCCCAACCATCAACAATTGTTTGAAGGTTTGAGGCGATTGTGGTAAGGCGTAAAATTGCCCTTCGTTCATCCGACTTGGAACGACAAAATCACGTGCTCCTTCTGGAGTAGATTTGATTAAATAGGGCGTTTCTACTTCGCAAAAGTCCAAATCAGAAAGGTATTTACGGACTTCCATCGCGACTTTGTGACGAAAAAGCAAACTGTTTTTTAGTGGATTTCTTCTAATATCTAAATAACGGTATTTCATTCGGATGTCTTCACCACCGTCGGTTTCATCTTCAATCGTGAACGGCGGCGTTAAAGCCGCATTAAGAATAGTCATTTCGGTAACCAAAATTTCAATATCGCCTGTTGGCATGTTTTTGTTTTTCGCTTCCCGCTCGATAACGGTGCCTTTGACTTGAATGACAAATTCTCTTCCAAGCGTTTTGGCCAATTCAAAAACGGATTTATCGGTACGACCTTCGTCGAAAATTAATTGTGTAATTCCGTAACGGTCACGCAAATCGACCCAATTCATAAATCCTTTGTCACGTGATTTTTGAACCCATCCGGCAAGTGTAACCTCTTTATTGATATGCGATGCGTTTAATTCACCACAATTATGACTTCTATACATGGAAATAAATTTTCCGCAAAAGTAAAAAACAAATATCAAAAACGAGGAGAATCAACAATTGAATTCAGAATAAATTTTTTGTTAAATTTTTAATGGTCACTAAATAAAAAAAGTATCTTTGGTTTTCTAAAAAAGAAATCCATTATGAAAAAAATTATTTCCCTATTATTTACACTTGCAATTGCAGTCGTTGGATTTGCTCAAGACAAGGTAAATTTTAAAGCAGATATTGCCAATAGAAATGGTGATGTGATTTATATTAAAGACAATAAAAATCAAACGGTAAAAGAAATTAATGTCAATGAAAAAGGCATTTTTGATGCTTCCTTTGACGCACCAGAAGGTGATTACGTGATGTATGACGGTGTTGAATATGCGCAATTGTTCTTGAAACCAGGCTTCGATTTGAAAGTAAAACTAGATGCTAAAAAGTTTGATGAAACCATTGTTTTTAAAGGAAAGGGAGCCGATGAAAATAACTTTCTGGCGCGAATTGGTGCTGTAAATGCCGATGTGAATTTTGAAGAAATGTTAGCTTCTGATGAAGCGGAGTTTACTAAAAGACACGCAGCGTTAGAAAAATCATTTACCGATCTTATTGACAAATCGAAATTAGATGCTGCTTTTGCAGACAGACAAAAACAACAACTTCAGACGAACTTAACCGGATTGAAGCAATACTACCAAAAATCGTTAGCCAATAGAAAATTAAATAATACAGACGCACCCGCTTTTGATTTCGAAAACCACGCAGGGGGAAAAGTGAAATTAGCCGATTTGAAAGGGAAGTATGTGTACATCGATGTTTGGGCCACATGGTGTGGTCCTTGTAGAGGAGAAATTCCTTTTTTGAAAACAGCAGAAGAAAAATACCACGGTAAAAATATTGAATTTGTAAGTATCTCTGTTGATGTTGCTAAGGATTATGAAAAATGGAAAACATTTGTAACTGAAAAACAATTGGGAGGATTGCAATTGTTAGCTGATAATAATTGGAATTCTGATTTCATCAAAGCATTTGCTATCAATTCTATTCCGAGATTTATATTAATTGATCCTGACGGTAAAGTGGTTGATTCGGACGCTTTACGACCTTCAAATCCGAAACTTTTAGAAAAGTTAGATAAGTTATTGAATTAATTTTAAAGATAAATTCCCAATTATATTGAAAAGAGCTCCCATTGGGAGCTCTTTTTATTTATTGCACAGAGATCACAGAGGATACACAGAGGATACACAGAGGGTTACTCGGAGTTATACTACTCTGTGCATCTCAGTGCAATTTCTCCTTGTGTTCTGTGTAACAGCTTTTATTTATTATGCTTCTATTGCTTGTCGTTTTAATCTTCTATCTCGCAACCAATACTTAGTTCGTTTTACCAAGTAGAACATTACCGGAACCATAACTAATGAATTGAAAAGAGCTCCCAATTTGGGAGCTCTTTTATTTATTGCACAGAGAGCACAGAGGATACACAGAGTTTTAATACTCAGTGCATCTCCGTGCAATTTCTCTGTGTGCTCTGTGTAACAGCTTTTTATATATTACGCTTCTATTGCTTGTCGTTTTAATCTTCTATCTCGCAACCAATACTTCGTTCGTTTCACTAAGTAGAACATTACCGGAACCATTACTAAAGTTAACACTGTAGCGTATGTCAATCCGAAAATGATCGTCCAAGCTAAAGGTCCCCAGAAAATTACGTTATCGCCACCCATAAAGAAGTGCGGATTAAAATCGGTAATCAACGTAAAGAAGTCGAAGTTCAATCCGATAGCTAGTGGAATCAACCCCAAAACCGCTGTCAAAGCTGTAAGCAACACCGGACGAAGTCTTGATTTCCCTGATTCTATGATGACTTCTTTTATTTCTTCAATAGTTAAATCGTCGTGACTTTCGAGTTGTTTGTCTTCTACTTTTTTGTCCAATAATAAGACAAAGAAATCCATTAGTACGATTCCGTTTTTCACTACAATTCCCGCCAGCGATATAATTCCCATCATGGTCATTAAGATGATGAAATCCATATTGGCAATTACATAACCATAGAAAACACCACTAAAACTTAGCAATACGGTAAACAAAATCACCATTGTTTTAGAAACTGAATTAAATTGTAATACAATAATAATCGTAATTCCAGCCAAAGCCAAGAACAACGCATACATTAAGAAACTTTGGTTTTTACCTTGTTCTTCTTGTACTCCAGAAAACGAATAGGTTACTCCTTTTGGAAACTGATAACTACTTAATTCCGTTTTAATTTGGTTTGTAATTTCGTCACCGTTAAACCCAGTCAAAACATTAGAATACACCGTTAAGATACGTTTGTAATTCTTTCTTTTGATTTGATTGTAGGTGTAGGTTTTCTCTGTTTGCGATACTGCAGAAATCGGAACCTGCATCATTTGGCCGTTAGCTTGATTTCGGAAGGTTAACGATTGATTGAATAAAATATTTTCGTTCTTACGTTGATCATCTTGCATTCGCATTACAATATTGTAATCGTCATCGCCTTCTTTATAGGTAGAAATTTCCTGGCCATATACCGAACGACGCAAATTAAATCCGAGTTGTCCTGTAGAAACACCAACACTTCCGGCGTTAACACGGTCGACTTTCACTTCTAACTCCGGACTTTGCTTATTCACATCGACTTTCAATTTTTCAATTCCCGGAATGTTTTTGCTATCAATAAACCCAATCATTTTATCCGCTTGCGCAATCATTTCATCATAATCAGAACCCGTAAGTTGAATACTAATTGGATATCCTGCAGGCGGACCATTAGCATCTTTTTCTACCGTAACGGAAGCTCCGGCAATTCCTTTTACACGTTTACGAATTTCTTCTAAAACATCGGATGTGTTGATCCCTTTACGGAATTTGAACTCCGAGAAATTTACGGTAACTTTTCCTTTAAACGGAGTTTCAGAACCTGAACCTGCATCTACATTAGGATTTCCGGCACCAACACCCACCTGCGAAACAATACTTTCTGCTAAAAAGTTTTTATCGGTTTTCGGATCGATATATTTCTTCATAATATCAATCACTTGGTTTTCTACATATTGGGTCGCTTTATTGGTTTTATCTATAGAAGTTCCTTGCGGATATTCGACATAAGCAATAACTTGTCTTGGGATGTTATCGGGGAAGAACAATACTTTTCTTGGGAAAACTCCCAATAAAATAAAGGAGAAAAACAACATTCCGATAATCGTAGCTAAGGCAATCCAGGCGTTTCTTCCGTTAAGGATTTTATCTAAAAACGACTTGTATCGTTCTTCCATTCTTGGGAAAAAGCTATGTTGAAAATCTTGTGTCCATTGGTAAATTTTCAATCGATAAGCCCACATTAAAACTAATGAAATTATTGATAAATGTCCGATTGCTCTCGCCGCTTTGATATCGGCCACATTTCCAAAAATGACGAAAACCAATGCCAAAGTTCCGAAGATAATCGAATACAATTTGAGTGATTTTTTAGATACATTTCGATCTTCAACATCCATAGAACCTCCTGTCATAGCAGCATTGACAATCATCGCCACGAATAACGACGAACTCAATGTAATGGTCAAAGTAATTGGGAAATACTTCATGAATTTACCCATAGTTCCCGGCCACAAGGCGAAAGGTAAAAACGCCATTAACGTGGTTGCTGTGGAGGAAATAACCGGCCAGGCAATTTCGCCAATTCCGATTTTAGAAGCTTGTATTCGCGACAATCCTTTTTTCATGTTGGCAAACACGTTGTCGACAACTACAATTCCGTCATCAACGAGCATTCCTAGTCCCATTACCAATCCGAAAAGTACCATTGTATTCAAGGTCAATCCGAAAGCCGATAGAATCGTAAATGCCATCAACATCGAAAGCGGAATCGCCGCACCAACGAATAACGAGTTTCGCAATCCCATCGTAAACATCAACACAATCATTACCAACACGATTCCGAAAATAATGTGATTCGACAATTCGTCTACTTGGTGTTCAACGCGTGACGATTGGTCGTTGGTTAATTCTAATTTTAAATTCTTTGGCAAATAGGTTTCTTGTGCCTCTTTGATTTTTTCCTTTACCTGATCAATCGCCGAAATCATGTTTTGTCCCGAACGTTTTTTCACGTTCAGCATAACTACTTCGGTTCCTTTTTCGCGAGCGTAGGTTGTTTTTTCTTCTTCTTTGAAACTCACAGAAGCAATGTCTTTTAAATACACTGCGCCGCCATTGTGTTTTACGATGATGTTTTCTAATTCTTTCGGGTCTTTGATTTCACCCACAATTCGGATGTTATTTCGAGAACCTTGTGAGATTAAATTCCCGCCCGAAAGCGTCATATTTTCATTTTTAACCGCCATTTGAATGTCGTCAAACGAAACTTGCGCTGCAGTCATTTTAAAGATATCGACAGCGATTTCTACTTCTTTGTCATCCACACCAAGAATATCGACTTTCTTCACTTCGGCAATTTCTTCAATATCATCCTGAAGTCGCTCGCCGTATTTTTTAAGTTGTTGCGTCGTATAATTTCCTTGAAGGTTGATGTTCAAAATTGGCACTTCTTCCGAAATGTTCAATTCGAAAACATTTGGCTCGACTTTACTTCCGTTGTCCAAATTTGGCCAATCGGTATCCGCTTTAGCGTTGTCGACTTTGTCTTTGATTTTTTGTTTGGCTTCTTCGATTCCGACTTTATCGTTAAATTCAGCGACAATCATTCCGTAATCCTGAAACGAACTTGCGGTTACTTTTTCAACACCACTTATGTTTTTGATTTCTTTTTCGAGTGGTTTGATGATTAGTTTTTCTACATCTTCTGCCGAATTTCCTGGGAAAACTGAAGAGATGTATACTTTATTTTCGATGATTTCAGGGAAATCTTCTCGCGGCATCGATGTGTAAGCGATCAATCCTGTAATAACGATAAGTACTGTGAAAATGTACACTGTTACCCGATTGTCGATAGCCCAACTTGATATTCCGAATTCTTTATTTTTGCTACTCATTTTTGTTTAGTTATGAGTTGTGAGTTGTGAGTTATGAGTTGTGGCTAATGATAACCGACAACTGATGACTGACAACAGACAACATATTAGAAATTAAGTTTCATTCCGTCAGAAATAGTGTTAGCGCCTTCTGTAACTACTACATCGTCAGCTGCTAGACCACTTAAAATTTCGGTTACATTGTCTGACGATTGTCCCACTTTAACCAGTACTTTTTTCGCTTTTCCTGTTTTTCCGTTCGAATCAGTTACGGTGTATACAAATTTGTTGTGTTCTCCGTCTTCCTGAATTACATTCGTCGGCACTACAATCGCATTTTTACTCACGTAATCGGTGATTTTAAGTTTAGCCACTTGGTTAGGGCGTAATAAATTCTCCGGATTTGGAACGCTTACCTCAATACCGAAACTTCGGTTATCCGGATTGATGAAATTCCCCACCTGACGTACTTTTCCTTTGTAGGTTTTTCCTAAAGAAGTTAAGTAAACGTCGACTTCAGTTCCGACTTTTAATTTTCCGATATAGGTTTCAGGAACGCTGGTAGAAACGAACATGTTTCCTAAATTTACGATGCGCATTAATCCTTTTGGACTTGGCGCAACGACTTGACCTTTCTCTACAAAAACTTCATCGATAGTTCCGGAGAACGGAGCTCGAATAACGGTTTTAGCAATTTGCGCTCTCATTTGAGCCACCGATTTCTGAGCCGAAATCATTTGCGTTTGCGCTTGAAGGAATTGAATTTCAGAACCAATTTTTTTGTCCCAAAGATTTTTTTGTCTTTCGTAAGTCGTTTTTGCCAATGTGTATTGGTTTTCGATACTTGCCAATTGTTGACTCATTCCGGCGTCGTCAACTCTTCCTAAAATTTGACCTTTACCAACACGTTGACCTGCTTTTATGGTAAGTGAGGTTAAAACTCCGCTGTATTCAGGTTGTATCAAGATATTTTCTTTGGTGTCTACATTTCCCTGAATGTCAAGATAGTGATTGAAAACCGTGTCTTTCACTATGGCTGTGGCTACTAAAGCTTCTTCGATTTTTACGTTTAAGGAAGCCAAACCTTCTTCAATTTTTGTCATTTCGGCTTGAAGTGCAACTTTCTTTTGCTGCAAAGCTTTAACATTTTTAGATTTAATTAAAGCTTCGATGGTTTGATTTTTGTCGCTACTTCCACAAGATATAAGTAAAAGTGTTGCAGCTGTTAGTATGAATAATTTTCTCATTTTATATTGGGTTTAGTTCTTGTTTAATAATTTTTCTAATGATGCTCTTTTGTTGATAACGTCGAGCATCGCTTGCAAATAATTTTGTTGTGTAGCATACAATTGTCGTTGCGCTTCTGTCAAATCAAAACTTGATGAAAGTCCTTCTTTGAATTTGATTTGATTTTTATTTTCGATTCGTTCTGCGAGATTTAAATTACTTTTTGAAGTGTTCAATTGCGCTAAGCTATAGTCGTAATCACTTTTAGCACTTTGAAATTGCAGTTTTAATTTTTGCTCTGTTTCAGTAAGTTGTGTTTTCGATTGTTCGAAAGCAATTTTGGCTTGTTGCGCTCTTGAACTTCGTGCGCCACTACTAAAAATCGGAATGCTTAAATTGACTCCCAAATTCGAAAAGTTATTCCATTTTTGATCGCCGTTAAAAAAGGAGAACTTGTTGGCAAAAGAGTTGTATCCGAAATTAACTCCGGCAGCCAATGTCGGTAACGCTTTACTTTTCTCGTATTTCAAAAGCAGTTTTTTATTCGTTTGCATGTTCTCACCAATTTGATAATCGATGTTATTGGTTACATTAAATTCGGTGGTGAGCAATGCTAAATCGATGTTGCTTTGTGTTAAAGTGTCTAATTTGTCTTTCAGTTCAAGTTCATTAGCAATGTCAATTCCCAAAACCAATTTCAACATGTTTAATGCAATCGTTCTTTGACGTTTTACATTCTCCACCGAACTGTCTAATGACGACAGTGTGATTTGTAATTGTTCTACATTTTCTTCTTCTATCAATCCGTTTTTGAAAGTTTCCTTTGTATCCGATAAGGTTTTATTCAAAACACTTTGATTTTTTTGAAGAATAAGAAAGCTCTCATCTGCCAAAAGCACATTACCATAGGAATTAATTACGATTTCTTTTATTTCCTGACTGGTTTTAATTTTGGCGTTTTCTGAAATCTTCAAATAGGTTTTAGCAGATTGTAACCCTACTAAATACGAGCCGTCAAAAAGCAGTTGACTTAATGTAGCATTAGCATTCATGGTGTTTTTTGTTCCGAAAGCAATTGTGCTTACACCATTAGGATCAGCACTCGGATTAAATGCGTTTCCAGAAATACCTTGTTGGGTGATAACAAAGTTGTTTACATAACCAACACTTCCATTGATTTGAGGCAAACCAATAGTGGTGGTTTCCCATTTTTTTTCTTTAGCAGCAGCGACATCTCTGTCGGCATTGAGTGCTGAATAATTATTTTGAACGGCGTGTTCAATGGCTTCTTTGAGTGTAAAAGAAAACGTTTCTTTTTTTTCTTGAGCTTGTAACAGACTTGTCAAAAGCAGTAAGGTGATTATTATTTTGTTTTTCATAGAGTAGATATTGATGATTATTGATTATTATTCTGAAGTATTTTTTCTAAAATGGCAATTCCTTTTGAAGTACTAATGCCACGTAAATGATATTCTAAATAGGTTTCTTGGACTTCCTTCATGCTGAATTGAATTGGATTGAACAGTTCGGCGTCTTTAATACTTGACATTCCGGCAAAATAAAAGCGGGCAATTAATTCTAAATTAATGTCTGTTCGAAACAATTCTTGATCAATTCCTTTTTTAAGGTTTTCGATAACACAATCGCCCATTTTAGCAAATTGTCGCGACTTTAATGTTTCGTGAACTTGTGGATAGTATTTTTGCAACTGGTAAATCGGTGAAGCACTTTCGTTTTTTAAATTTTGCATCACAAAATCTTTAATTGCAAAAAGTTCTTCAATCGGATTTTGATTCAACGTCACTATTTCGTCAATCCCACAAGAGATGGTTTCGAATAAATTCATAGTAACTGCTTCCACCAAATCGGTTTTGTTGGCAAAATGCTGGTAAATCGTTTTTTTGGAAATTCCCATTTTAGAAGCAATGTCGTCCATGGTTACACTCTTAAATCCGAATGTCAAATACATTTCCGTTGCTTTTTCAATAATTTTATTGTACATTTTTGTCGTCATTTATTTAGGAATCCTTTTTTTGGATTCTTCAAATTCAGGTGCAAATGTAAAGCGGAAACTTTTAACACAAAAATAGTTTCCAAAGTTTTTACATAAATTTAACATTCCGTTAAGATGAGCCTTTTGAAATCCAATGGGAATAGTTTAAATTAGCCACCCGAGACCTTTAGGTCGAATTGTACAAATTAAAAAATTACTTTATGCACTCCATTTACAAGTATCAAGAATTTATTTCTGACTATTTACAATCAGAATACCACGACAAGCAACCACATAATTTGTACCATCCGATACATTATATTTTAGGTCTTGGCGGAAAACGAATGCGTCCGGTATTGACGTTGATGAGTGCCGAAGTTTTTGATGCTGATTATAAAAAAGCCCTTCCAGCAGCATTAGCCGTGGAAGTTTTTCATAATTTTTCTTTAGTGCATGATGATATTATGGATGATGCGCCGCTGCGAAGAGGTAATGAAACGGTACATGAAAAATGGAATCTCAACACCGCAATTCTTTCAGGAGATGCGATGTTAATTCTAGCCTATCAATATTTTGAAAAATACAATTCGGAAATTTTTAGAAAACTGGCACAATTGTTCAGCAAAACGGCATTAGAAGTTTGCGAAGGACAACAATACGACGTCGATTTCGAAACACGTGACGATGTTACGATTCCGGAATACCTTAAAATGATCGAATATAAAACCGCCGTTTTAGTTGCAGCTGCGATGAAAATGGGAGCCATTGTTGCCGAATCATCGCAAGAAAACGCCGATTTAATTTATGATTTCGGATTGAATTTAGGATTGGCGTTTCAACTACAAGACGATTATTTAGACGCTTTTGGAAATCCGGAAACATTCGGAAAGCAAGTCGGTGGAGACATTATTGAAAATAAAAAAACGTATTTGTATTTAAAGGCGATGGAGTTTTCCAATGCCAATCAAAAAGAACAGTTGTTTCATTTGTTTTCTATTCATCCGAGTGATAATGGCGATAAAATTGAAACTGTAAAGGAAATTTTCAATTCCACAGGAGCTTCAAAAGCCACACAACAAGCCATTCAAGATTATACATTGAGAGCATTTGCAACTTTGCAAAAAATCAGTATTGACAATGAAAAGAAAGAAAAATTGCAATCGTTTGGCGAGAATTTAATGGGAAGAAAAGTATAATATGAATTTCCCAATCCCAATATCTACAGACGAATTATTGCAGACAGCCGAAAGTGAAAACCTGTATCAAAAGCTGATTGAACAAATCAACAAGGATTTTAATTTGGCAAACGAACCAATTGATTTTCCAAAAAGCACTTCGGCTCACGAATTAAAAGTGCAGATTCATGAAAAAATTTATCGACTCATTCAATACAAATTTGCTGAATATTTAAACTTGCTTTATATTATTGATGTTCCCGAAGATCAAATCAAAAAACTCGATGGTTCGGATCTTTTAGAATTATCGGAACAAGTAGCGTTTTTGGTTTTAAAAAGAGAATGGATGAAGGTTTGGTTTCGAAACCGTAATTCCTTTTCCTAAACATTTCTTTCCCACGGGAGTTAGCTGTGCTAATTTCCTGTTATAAAAGTAGAAAAAACATTG
>JANNCY010000091.1:0-28502 GCA_031387085.1 Flavobacteriales bacterium
TAATCCCGTACATCCAGATATTTGAACCGAATTCAACAAAGTATTTCCAGACAAATAGAAATAAGACAATGCACTGCAATTGGTTAAATTCAAACTGGTTATTGTAGTTGTAAAATTATTGTAACCATCATAATAACCTGGGTAACCATTAATAGTAGAAAGTAGTGTACATCCCGAAGCATTCAAAGTAGAAATTGGATTAGAATTACAGTAAAGAGAGGTTAATGCAGTTCGATTGGAAACATTCAAATTCACAATTGAATTACTAGAGCATGACAATGACTGCAAATTATTTAAAGCAGAAACATCTAAACTCGTTAATGCATTGGAAGAACAATCTAAAGTAGTTAATGCTCCATCTCCAGTAAAGTTTAAAGTAGTCAATAGAGGATTGCTAGTGCAACTCAAAGAAGTTAAATTAGTTAAACTTGAAGCATTCAACGATGTCAAAACAGCATTGGAACTGCACGTTAAAGTCGTTAAAGCTGTATCGCCAGTCACTGTCAAAGTAGTCAATAAAGGATTACTAAAGCAATTCAAGGATGTTAAAGCTGCATCGCCAGTTACTGTTAGTGTAGTTAAGGCAGGATTGCTAGAACAACTCAATGAAGTTAAATTAGGCAAGTTAGTTGCTGTAAGTGATGGTAAAGCCGAATTATTATTAACATCAATACTTATCAACCCTGTACATCCTGAAATTTGAGCTGAGTTTAATGAAGTATTTCCATACAAATACAAATAATTTAATGCATTGCAATTAGACAAATTTAAGGTAATAATCGTAGTTGTAAAACTGTTGTAACCATCATGATATCCAGAAAAACCATTTATGTTTGAAAGTACTGTACAACCAGCAGCGTTAAATACAATAATAGGATTAGCTGAAAAATAAAGAGTTGTTAATGCTGTGCGATTGGAAACATTTAAATTAGTAATTAAATTAGAGCTACAATCTAAGCTAATTAAATTTGGTAAGCCCGTTGATAAGTTTAATAATGTTATAGCATTATTCGCACAATAAAAAGATTGAAGATTGGTAAAACTCAAAAGTCCGGTTAAATTAGTAATACCATAACCTGAAACATTCAGATTGGTAACCGCCAACGCCTCACTGTTTTGTATGGAACCATTGCTATTAGTGTCGACTCCTTGTGCAATTAATGCCGCTTTAAAATTAGCATCTGGTATTGTTAGTGTTTGAGCACTTGCCATTTGGAGACATAAAATAAACAGGACCGTTAAAATAATTTTTTTTTTCATTGCACTTTAGTTAGTTAATTAAAAAATAATGTAGGTTTAAAAATATGCTGTATAGGTAGGAAAAGAAATGGGGAGACATAATCACAGAAATAAAATTTAACTTATTACTATTCAATATTTTTTTTATAATTATATTATAACACACAGAAATAAACCTAAAAAAAATTAACACAAGAATAAAAAAAAACCGATTAAATGTTTTTATAATCGATTAAATACACTTTTAAAAAATAAAATTAAATAAAATAGTTTTAATAAAAAAAGGACATCAAATTAATGTCCTTTTTTATAATTTTAATTAGCATTAATTATTGAGGATAAATTGCAAATATTGAATTAGAAGCATTATTATCAAAGAAAGGTACATCTGAATTATCTACAGATCCATCTCCATTTAGGTCAGTTACTTGAATTCCAAATGCAGAACTATTAATAGCAGAAACTAAATCAGGTGCATCAGTACCATCAATCACATCATCTTGGTTAATATCTCCTGAATAGAATGCCCAGACTCCAGTATTAACTTGAGCCATATTATTGGCATAGGCTTTAGTAACTGCATTGGTAAAATCATAAGTCGGAGTTGCTTGGCTAATTATAATAGCATTGGCACTCCAGGTTTGAATTGCATTTCGCTGTTTAACTACAAGGTAATAAGGGCCATTAACAGCTGGTGTAAATGTAGCTAAAGCCATTCCGTTAGATTGTAACATGGCGGTTGTAGTAGCAACTAAATCATATGTTGAAGGATTTCTTAATTCAAGCGTAATATCATCAACATCGGTTGTGCTTATACCGGTTCCTTGATTGGCTTTTACGGGTCTCATACTATTTGTAGTTGCATCGTAAAAACCTTCAATATAAAGTTTTAATTCAATAAGTGTAGAACAGGCCACAGTTATTGTAATACTTGCACATGCTCCTGGTGTTACACAACCTCCCTCACCTCTAGCAAAATAAGTAGTTGTGGTTGTAGGAGTAACAATAATATTTGTTCCACTTCCAACTGATGTACCACCACAACTGCTACTATACCATTGCCAGTTGGTTGCGCTGTTTAAAGTTCCTGAAGCTATACTTAATGTTGTAGCTACGGCACCACAGTTAATAATAGAGGAAGTGCTTAAGGTTGGTACTGTCGAATTAACACAAACTGATGCAAAAGTGACGCTTATAGTATGTGATGTAGTTACATTTAAAAAAGTATATGTCCCTGTAGCAATAGCACCAGCATTTGAAACACCATCAACCAAAACATCTAATATATAAAAACCACTAGATGGAGTAATTGTATAAGTCTGGCTACCACTTGCAAGAACATAAGTATTTCCTGATGGTGAAATAGTACCATTAGAACCAGCACTTGCATTTATTAGATAAGCCTCTGTATATCTAGCCAAAAATATATCACTAGCATTTGCAGCATAAAGTTCTGATACACCAATACCTGGATCAAAATCAATTGTATAGGTAAATTTCCCTGTAAGAAATACATTCCCAACTCCATCGGTAGCAATTGAATTTCCGTATTCACCCATTTTCTTGGCATAAATATAATTTCCAGAAGTATCATATTTTGCAATAAATGAACTTATTGTATAAGGCGCACTAAGATTAGCAATTCCAATACCAGGATCAAAATCTGAAACTCCATTAAAATTTCCAGTAATATAAATATTGCCACTTGCATCTAAAGCAATCGCTTGTCCAAAATTGCTACTAGACCCTCCTATTTTTTTTGCAAAAACATAATTACCGAGTGCATCATATTTTGCGAAAAAGATGTCATAACTTCCAGTACTGGTAAGATTAGCAATACCCGCACTAGGATCGAAATCAGCAGTTCCTGAGAAAGTTCCCGTAATTATTGTATTCCCAATTGTATCAATTGCAATATAATAAGATCTATCACCACCCATTTGTTTTACAAATACAAAATTTCCTGAAGGATCATATTTAGCGATAAAAATTTGACCATTAACAGAATTTAGATTTAATATTCCAGCACTTGGGTCAAAATCTACAGTTCCAGAAAAATATCCAGTGATGTAAACATTTCCATTTCCATCTCGAGCAATTGATTTACTCTCATCTTGACCAATTCCTCCAATTCCTTTGGCAAACACATAATTTCCAAAGGCATCATATTTTGCAAAAAAGATGTCCGAATTACCACCACCACTACCACCACCACTATAAAGATTTGCAATACCTGCTCCTGGGTCAAAATCGACCATATAATCGAAATATCCTGTAATATATGCATTACCACTTAAATCAACTACAATGGCATTTCCTTCAATAAGACTAGCTGCGCCGTTAATTGATTTGGCATACACGTAATTCCCTGAGGTATCGTATTTGGCAATAAAAATACCATAACCTCCCATAGTAGTAAGGATGACTGTACCTGGTCCTGGGTCAAAATCAGCATTAAAATTATGTTTGCCAGTAATATAAGCATTTCCGCTCCCATCAACTGCAATTGAATTACTGTTATCATGACCTGTTCCGCCCATTCGTTTGGCATAGATATAGGTTCCTGAGGCGCTATATTTTGCAAGAAAAATATCTTTACTACCTGCACTAGTAAGAATAGCGGTTCCTATTCCTGGATCAAAATCTACTGTACTTTCAAACGTTCCAGTAATATATATATTACCTGCACTATCTCTAGCAATTGAATTTCCTGTATCATCATAATTGAAGTTATTATATCCACCAAAACCTTTCGCCCATACATATATACCCGTTGTATTGTATTTTCCTGCAAAAGCATTTGTAATTGAATTACCCGAAATTAAATTAGCAGTTCCGGCTCCTGGGTCAAAATCAACAGTACCTCTGTAAGAACCTGCTATATAAGCATTACCACTGGTGTCTGTAGTTATAGCAAGACCTTGGCATTGATCTCCAGTAACCGACCCGATTCGTTTTGCATAGACATATAATCCTGTGGTATTGTATTTTGCCAAAAAAATATCCGTTCCGGTGGCAGCAAGGTTAACTATAGCTGCAGCTGGATCAAAATCAACAGTACTTCTAAAAGAACCCGTTATATAAGCATTGCCACTACCATCTACTGCAATTGCAAAACTTAATTCATTTAATGTAGCTCCGATACGTTTAGCATAAACATATACACCTGCAGAAGTGTATTTTGCAAAAAAGATATCGGTACTTCCAGCACTGATAAGATTAACAGTAGCAGCCCCAGGATCAAAATCAACCGTAGCTTCAAAGTCCCCAGTAATATAAACATTACTACTAGCATCTATTGCAATAGATCTAGAAACATCTATTCCTGTACCTCCCATTCGTTTAGCAAATACATAATCTCCTGAAGCATTGTATTTGGCTAGAAAAATATCATAGCTACCAGCACTTACCAGATTTGCGATACCCACTCCTGGATCAAAATCGGCTGTGCCATCAAAAAAACCAGTTATATAAGTGTTCCCACTTGCATCAACTACTAGTGAATTAGAGGTGTCGTAAGTTGTACCTCCCATACTTTTAGCATAAACATAATTGCCTAAAGTATCGTATTTTGCTAGAAATATATCCGTTCCATTATTTAAAACACCTAAAGGTGCGTAACCAACACCAGGATCGAAATCTCCACCATATCCGAAACTTCCTGTTACATATGCATTTCCAAGACTATCCACTTTAATTGAACTGACTGTACCTGGTATCAATACTTTTGCATATACATTATCACCAAGAGCATTGTATTTTGCAAAAAAAATAGTTGAATTACCACCAGCATTAATTGGAAGAAAGGGTCCGCTTTGGTCAAAATCAACCGTTTCTCGGAAAGTACCAGTTATGTAAATATTTCCACTGCCATCAATAGCAATCGCATTACTTTCATCTTGTTGTATTCCTCCTATTGATTTAGCAATAAGGTGATTTCCTGACGCGTCATATTTAGCAAAAAAAATGTCACTACTACCTTGACTTATTAAATTAACTACACCTACTCCTGGATCAAAATCGGCAGTACCAGAAAAATATCCAGTAATGTAAACATTTCCTGAAGCATCGGTTTGGATACCTTTTGCAATTACTTCCCCACCAATAGGTTGGTTATTACTCAATGCATTTGCCCATGTATATAAAAGGTCGGTAGTTTGAGTCTGTGCAATACTATATAATTGTACCAACATTAGTGCAAAAAAGAATACAATTTTCTTCATCATAATTTATTTATCGCCCTACTCTTTTTAAGATTTTCAGGATTCTCTATTTGCTTTGTTTAACGATAAATAATTAAGAAAAAAATTACCAATGTTATACCTTCCCAAGAACGTAATAAAATTTCAATTAACAAATTAAATCCGACAAACTGCATTTAAATTTATTGAAATGCTTTATTAAACTATCAAAAACACATTTTCACTTTTATAAAACGATTTACTGTTTTTTGATAGGAAATATGATACGTTAAACAAAACAAAAAGGACACCTTTACGATGTCCTTTTTACTATTTCAAAATTAAAAATTTATGCATCAATATTTGCATACACTGCATTCTTTTCTATAAACTCCCTGCGTGGCGGAACCTCATCTCCCATTAACATCGAGAACACTCGGTCGGCTTCCTACCAACTATCAATGGTAACTACTTTCTGTAAATTCTTTAAAAAAATTATATTTTATGGATGAACTGAGAATATTGAATTAGATGCATTATTTTCAAAGAAAGGTACATCTGAATTATCAACTGAACCATCTCCATTTAAATCGGTTACCTTATTTCCAAATTCAGAATTTTCAACATCATTAATTAAATCAGGCGCATCTGTACCATCAATTACATCATCTTGGTTAATATCTCCCGAATAAAATGCCCAAACATTAGGTTCAACCTCAACCATATTATTTCCGTATGCTTGTGTTGCAGCGGTACTAAAATTATAATTTAATGGCGTAAGACCTATCGTTTGAGTAGTTTTACTCCAAGTCTCAATTGCATTCCTTGATTTTACGGCAATGTAGAATAAACCATTAATAGCAGATGGAAAAGTACAAATAGCAGTACCATTTGTTTTTAAAATAACTGTACAGGTGTAATCTGGAAATGCCGAATTAAAACCAACCGTATCATGTAATTCTACAGTAATATTTTCAACTTCATCGGCCGGAGAAACATCAGGTTCTTCTTGGTTAATTTTTACTGGTGCCATTGTATTATTCCCTCGATAATTACCCTCGATAAACAAGGTTAGGTTAATAATTTTTGGTGCTGCTACACTTTCTTGATATACTCTTACATAATCAATTTCCATAGCACTTTGTGTAAAACTTGGACTAATAATTGACTCAATAGCTACATTTAATAAAAGATATTGTTGCTCGTCAAAAGGCCAAGTACTTGCGTTTTTTACAGTTGGATTATAGATGTAATGTACCACATTATCTACACTAAAAACCATTCTTTCTGCCGTCCATTCTAAAGCATAAATATGAAACTGAGTTGAAACATTAGCAACCGTTTGTCCTCCAAGATTTACTGTTCCCCCAAAACTTGAAGGAGTATGCATCGCACTTTGAACATAGTTTTGGTTGCTTCCCCAATGCTCCATAATATCTATTTCTCCACATGCTGGCCAATTAACGGTTCCGTTGGTACTTGACCAAAAACCTCCAGGTTCAATAATATTTTTACCTAACATCCAAATAGCCGGCCATGTTCCTATTCCTGTTGCTAATTTTGCACGCACTTCTACCCGACCATATTTAAATGCAAATTTAGAGTTGAGTCGTGCCGATGTAAATTGTTTTGTTTGTCCTTGATTATTATACGTTTCCCTTTTAGCAACGATGCTTAAATTACCGTTACTAACAAAAGAATTAATTTCACGATTTGTATAATGTTGTAATTCTCCGTTATACCAACTTCCTCCTGATGGCAATTGCGTTTGATGGAACCATTTAGATGAATTAATAGCACCACTTCCATCAAATTCATCCGACCAAACTAAATTATTAAATACAGGTTGAGTTGAAACACCATTGTAAAAGAAATCATCTAAATAAGACAACACATTTGAATTATTATTTTCTCCATTTATTTGAAGTACTACTCTATTAAAATCAGTTCTTAAAATAGGATTAGGTGATCCTGGATTTAAATTGAAATAAAGATCTGTTGCAAAATTAAACGTTACTATTTGCCATTGATTTAAAACAATAGGTTTAATTATTTCACATTGCGTTGACCAAGGTTGTGCAAGTAAATTATTTTGAAGTTTTAAAGAAATTTGATTGGTTTGGGCACCCGTTACACCTGAAGATGGTACATATATTTTTAATGAAAATACATTATTTGATATTAAATTGAAATTGGAATTTGCATCAAAACGAACATTTGCATATTGTCCGCCCGTGTCAGCATATCTTAAAACTTTAGTAGAAGTATTTATTCCAACTTGATACGGATTAACAAAATTAGTATTCATACCACAATTGTCTCCAAACCAAGTAGTAATATTTCCACTTCCTTCAAAGTTATCAGAAATGCTTTGTGCCTGTGAAGAAACTAAAAATGAAGAAAATAAGATTAAGGAAAAAATAAATTTACTCATTGCTAAAATAGTAATTAATGACCGATGGGTGTAGTTGTTTTTTTTTTTTTATTAGTGTTATTTATTGTGGATAATTCGCAAAAATCGAATTAAATGCATTGTTAATGAAATAAATAGCATCAGATCCATCTACAGCTCCATCACCATTTAAATCGGTTGGTCTATATCCAAATTCAGAATTGGAAATATCAAAATCTAAATCTGGTGCATCTGTATTATCAATTACATCATCTTGGTTTATATCTCCCGAATAAAATGCCCAAACTCCTGGTTCTACTTCTACCATATTATTTCCATATGCTTGAGAAACTGTGGTTGTAAAATTATAATTTGGGGTTGCTTGACTTATTTCTATTGAATTTATGCTCCATGTTTGAATTGCATTTGTATATTTTATGGCTAAATAATAAAATCCATTTATTGCGGATGAAAATATTCCTGTAGCAGTTCCATCTGTTTGCAACATTGCAGTGGTAGAAGCAAAAATTTCTTTAGTAATAGGATCTCGTAATTCAAGAGTAACAGTATCAACATCAGTTGTACTCACTCCGATTCCTTGATTGGCTCTTACAGGCCGCATTGCATGAGTTGTTGTATCATAATAACCTTCTATATAAAATTTAGCAGTTACAATTGTAGTTGGTGCCAATACAGTTACATTAAAAACATCTGTCAAGCAATTGTATTGGTCTTTTACCTGATAGGTAAATGTCCCCGTATTTGCAGTAGCAACTGAAATTGATTTGGTGGTAGCATTTCCATTAGTAATCCAATTGTATGTACCATTCCAAGAGGCCGATAACGTTAATGGTGAATTTTGAAAAACAGTAATGGAATTCGTTTTATTAACGTCTTTAAAAATGGTAAATTGATCTCTAATAATTGGTACCGATGGTGATGCATTATCGTAGGAAATAAATTTAGCATCCAATCGATTGTCTTCCACTTCAAAATAAAAAGCGCCACCATTGGTATTATTGGAATAATGCATACAATCTTGTGGATAGCCCGCTGATGAACCTCCTACTTGTCCTGCCGAACCCGAAACGGCATAAATAGTTCCGTGGTTGTATTTACCTGAATTATAGGAATAGGCACAAGAATTACTACTGCCATCATACATTGCATTTTGTGTCGTTCCTGTCCCTGTATGAAGTGCTGGATTGAAATCGGAATCACTTAATGGCGAAGCATAATTATTATAAAACGCTTTCAATAAATAGCTTCTTTCATAGCCATGGGAATGTCCACATAAAATTAAGTCAACACCATTTTGTTCTAAAATCCGTATGAATTTTTCACGTATCGCCACTAAATCTTGTTCTGTATCTGAGTTGTGACTGGTTTTTGTATACGGTGGATGATGAAAATAAACCACTGTCCATTTTTTTGTATTGCTAGCCAAATCAGCTAATAACCAAGTAGCTTGAGCTCCGTTTAAATCATACATATTGGTTGTATTGGTATCATCTTTACCATAAGAATCCAAAGAAATAAAATGAACATTGCCTATATTAAACGAATAGTAATTGGTAACATTTGATGGTTCTCCTCCAATTTCACCAGCTTGTGGCACTGAAAAATTTAAATGATAAGGCATTGTTCGCGATCCAGTATTGGAAAGTGAATTCCCATAATCGTGATTGCCTGGTGCGGGATACAGTTTATACTTTTTTAAAAAATTATCTTTATAAATATCAAAAAAATTATTTTGATACTCTAAATCGGTTCCAGTTGAATAAGCATTATCGCCAAACAAAAGCATGGCATCGATATCGTTTGAACCTATGTAATTTTGCAATGAATTTCTAACATTTATTTGATTTGCAGAATTATTGCCACAATCCCCTAAACCAATAAATCGCATTTTTCTATTGGTGTTTTCTGGAGGAAGTGTATTAAAATTTGTCGAACTATTGGATTGAAAAGTATACGTTGAACTTCCAATAGTATAATAATATTTTGTATCTGATAATAATGGCGAAATTCTGATAATGTGTTCAATTGTTAAAGCTGCATCTGTTATACTGTTTGGATAAACGCCAAAGGTAGTACCCCACGATACTTTTGAATCGGTCACTTTATCGGTTCTCCAACGAACAGTTACACCGTCTGTTGTTCCTACTTGCAAATAAGGTCCACGAGTTAAAACAGGATTTGATGTGGCTATCAATTCCATATCAAATGTAATATCAGAACTAGTTACAGCATTTTGATGGATTTCAACAGCAATAACATTAGTTCCTGTAATAAAAAATGAAGTTGGAAGAACCGCTGTCAATACTGTATTTCCATCATCATTGGCAAGTGATGCTAAAGTAGTATAGGATGGATTGGTTGCTAAATTATTAATATAAACTTGTACTCCATTAACATAAACTACAATTCCATCATCTCTTTTTACATTCATTATCATGGCTGAAAAAAGCGAAAGGTTCGGAATTGTTATTGCTTTTCTGAAATACGTAGTGATGTATTTATTGCTTGAATTGGCTCCAAAACTTACCGTTGTATTTTGACCGCTTTCACCATATCCTAATTCAGATGCGCCAACCGACCATGAAGTATCGACAAAATTAGAATTTCGCCATGAAGTGCCTTGATTAGAACCATTGTCTAAATACTTCCATTGTGAACCTAATGAAGTAGTGCCATTTCCAAAACTTATAAAGGTTTGATCTTGGGCAAAAATAAGCTGACAGGAAAAAAAGAATCCGATTAAAAAATTTGTTTTCATTTATAAAAAATAATTTCAACAATAATTCTAATTCTATTATAAGGTATTGGAGTTTTGCGACTTTTGGACCGCTTTATTTTCCATTACTAGAAAACGAAGTTATGAAAATATTTTTTCTATAAGCAACAGACAAGTAAAAGTTGCTAACTGTAGCGATTGTCTTTTAATTTTAGCTTCATCATAATGTCTGTTTGTTTGTCGTTGCCCAACATAAAGATATGTTTATCGAATTCAATAAAACCATTTTTCTTGTAAAAACTTATTGCTCTTGGATTTTCTTCCCAAACTCCCAACCAAACGTAATCAGCGTTTTTCTTTTCTGCAATTTGAATCGCTTTATCGTAAAGTATTTGCCCAACGCTTTTTCCATGAAATTCTTTTGACACATAAATTCGCTCAATCTCAAGCGCTCTGTTATCCTTTAATTCAGTCTGAGATTTACCAAAATTGAGTTTCAAGTAACCAATCACTTCATTTTTCAACATTGCAAAATAAAATTCAGAATCGTTATCCGCAAGTTCGGTAGCAAGTTTTTCATTGGAAAATCCTTCTTCCAAATAGGTTTTCATATTCTCTTTAGTGTTTGATTCTGCAAATGTTTCCAGGAAAGTTTGTCTTCCAATTTTTTGTAATTGCTCAATGTCTTTCAGCGTTACTTTTATTATTTCAATATTTGACATTCTTATTTAAATATTTATTTTTTAAGTTTGTCGCTAATATAGCTTCAAACAAATTTAATTAATTATAAATAAAAAAAGGACATTAAATATAATGTCCTTTTTATAAATTCTATTCGTTTATTCGGTGATTTGTTTATTTGATATTTGCTTTTCGATTAACCGAATTAGCAAATCCACAAATCCCCTTTTATTACGCATCAATATTCGCATACACCGCATTCTTTTCAATAAATTCTCTTCTTGGCGGAACCTCATCGCCCATTAACATTGAAAACACTCTGTCGGCTTCTGCCAAACTATCAATGGTCACTTGACGTAAGGTTCTAAAATTTGGATCCATAGTCGTTTCCCAAAGTTGTTCAGCGTTCATTTCACCAAGACCTTTATAACGTTGAATTCCGGCGCTTCCACCCATTCTTTCGTTAGCAATATCACGTTGATTATCGTTCCATGCGTATTCTTTTTTATTTCCTTTTTTTACTAAATACAAAGGTGGTGCAGCGATGTAAACGTGTCCGCCTTCGATTAGTTCGCGCATAAATCGGAAGAAAAACGTTAAGATTAAAGTGGAAATGTGACTACCATCAACATCGGCATCACACATAATAATTACTTTATGGTAACGCAATTTCTCTAGGTTTAAAGCTTTTGAATCTTCTTCGGTACCGATAGTTACACCTAGAGCCGTGAAAATATTACGAATTTCTTCGTTTTCAAATACTTTATGATGCATCGCTTTTTCAACATTCAAAATCTTACCTCTTAATGGTAAAATCGCTTGAAAGTTTCGGTCACGACCTTGTTTTGCGGTTCCACCAGCCGAATCTCCCTCGACAAGGTATACTTCGCATTTTGCTGGATCTTGTTCTGAACAATCCGATAATTTTCCGGGTAAACCGCCACCGCCTAAAACGGTTTTGCGCTGTACCATTTCACGCGCTTTTTTAGCAGCATGACGTGCCTGGGCAGCAAGAATTACCTTTTGAACAATGATTCGAGCGTCATTCGGATTTTCTTCCAGATAGTTCTCCAACATTTCGGCAACTGCCTGACTTACTGGAGAAACCACTTCCCTATTTCCTAATTTGGTTTTGGTCTGACCTTCGAATTGTGGCTCTTGGACTTTTACCGAAATAATCGCTGTTAATCCTTCACGGAAGTCATCACCGGTAATTTCAAATTTTAATTTGTCTAACAATCCAGAAGCATCTGCGTATTTTTTCAACGTACGGGTTAATCCCATACGGAAACCTTGCAAATGCGTTCCTCCTTCGTGAGTGTTGATGTTATTAACGTAGGAGAATATATTTTCGGAATAACTGGTATTGTAAATTAACGCCACCTCGACCGGAACTTCACTTTTATCATTATCCATGCTGATAACGTGAGAAATAATCGGCTCACGATTACCATCTAAGAAACGAATATATTCTTTAAGTCCTTCATCTGAATGGAAAACTTCCGTTTTGAATTCGCCTTTATCGTCTACTTCTCTTTTGTCGGTAAACGTAATGGTAATTCCTTTGTTAAGGTATGACAATTCACGCATACGCGCTGATAAAGTATCATAAGAAAACTCTATCGTCTGTGTGAAAATGGTGTCGTCTGGATAAAACGTCTGCATTGTACCACGTTTAGTGGTTTCTCCAATTTGTTTTACTGGATAAAGCGCTTTTCCTTTTTCATATTCCTGTTCGTAGATTTTCCCCTCACGGAAAACAGTAGAACGCATGTGGTTGGAAAGTGCATTTACAACAGAAACGCCAACACCGTGTAATCCTCCTGAAACTTTATAGGAATCTTTATCAAATTTACCACCAGCACCAATTTTAGTCATTACTACTTCAAGAGCAGAAACGCCTTCTTTTTTGTGCATATCCACTGGGATTCCACGACCGTTGTCTTCAACTGTAATGGAATTATCTTCATTTATCCAAACTCCAATTGTATCACAATGGCCACCCATTGCTTCATCGATAGAGTTATCGACAACTTCATAAACTAAGTGATGTAAACCTCGTACACCTGTGTCACCTATGTACATGGAAGGACGCATTCTTACGTGCTCCATTCCTTCTAACGCCTGAATACTATCAGCTGAATAATTATTCTTCTTAATCTCGTCGCTCATATAAATCTTTCGGTTTCTTATATTTTTTTAAACACGCACAAATATACAAATTCAGGAGCGATTTTAAAGCGATTTTAAGCGTTTTGTAGCTTAAGTTATTAACATTTGTGTTTGATAATTTTTTATTGCTTGATTTTTTAAATAAAGTGGCGAGAATGCGATTTTTTTATTGCAAATCGGAACGCGATTTTGGAAACTATGCAAAAAAAAATAAAAACGCCCCTCAAATTTGATGAACGTTTTAAAAAAACTAAACTAAACTAAATCCAACATAAAGTCAAGCATCACAACCTGACTTTATTCTCACTTCATGACTTTTATAACTAAACTAAATCCATTTTTATCTAGAATTTACTGTAATGATTTTCTCCAACATTGTCATTCCGACGAAGGAGGAATCTCAACAAATTTGAGCAATAAAAAGAGATTCCTCCTTCGTCGGAATGACAAGTAGTAGCTTTTTAATACAGTAAAAACAAAACTTAAACGGGTATAACACTATACTTTTACATAAGCATCATCGTGCACATTGGCTACTGCTCTACCTGATGGATCGTTCATGTTTTTAAACGCTTCGTCCCATTCTAATGCAATTTTGGTGCTACACGCAACACTTGCTTCTTGCGGTACACATAATGCTGCGGCATCGCTTGGGAAATGTTCTGTAAAAATAGAACGGTAATAGTATTCTTCTTTGGATGTTGGCGTTTGCAGAGGAAACTTGTATTTCGCATTCGCTAATTGATCATCGGAAACTTCTTTGGCTACCACAAGTTTTAAGGTGTCAATCCAGCTGTATCCAACACCATCACTAAATTGCTCTTTCTGTCTCCATGCCACACTTGCCGGTAACATGTCTTCAAAAGCTTTGCGAAGCACCCATTTTTCCATGCGTTCGCCTTTGATCATTTTATCTTGTGGATTGATGCTCATGGCAACATCCATAAACTCTTTATCTAAAAAAGGAACGCGACCTTCAATTCCCCATGCGGCTAAACTTTTGTTCGCACGCAAGCAATCGTACATGTGGAGTTTGCTTAATTTACGGACGGTTTCTTCATGAAACTCTCTGGCATTTGGTGCTTTGTGGAAATACAAATAACCACCAAACAGCTCATCTGAACCTTCGCCCGATAACACCATTTTTATTCCCATCGATTTAATTACTCTTGCCATTAAATACATTGGCGTTGACGCTCTAACAGTAGTTACATCATACGTTTCTATATTGTAGATAACGTCGCGAATAGCATCTAAACCTTCCTGAATGGTGAATTTAATTTCGTGGTGAATGGTTCCGATATATTCGGCTACGACTTGCGCTGCTGCTAAATCGGGTGAACCTTCTAAACCTACAGCAAAAGAATGCAACTGTGGATACCAGGCATCGGCAACATCACCAGATTCAATTCGTTTTTGAGCATATTTTTTTGCTACTGCTGACGTAATCGAAGAATCCAATCCACCCGAAAGCAAAACGCCATAAGGCACATCACTCATCAATTGACGGTGAACCGCTGCTTCGAGTGCTTTTTTTATTTCATCAATACTGGTTTGGTTGTCTTTTACGGCATCGTAATCGGTCCATTCTCTTTTGTACCATTGTACGAATTCGCCGTCTTTACTCGACATATAATGTCCGGGAGGGAACAATTGAATTTTGGTACAATACCCTTCCAGTGCTTTCAATTCGGAAGCCACGTAAAAAGTCCCGTTTTGATCCCAACCAATGTACAGCGGTATAATTCCCATGTGATCACGGGCAATAAAATACTCGTCTTTCTCTACATCGTAAATGGCAAATCCAAAAATACCATTCATCTCATCAATAAAATGGACCCCTTTTTCTTTGTATAATGCCAGAATCACTTCGCAGTCACTTTCGGTTTGGAATGTGTATTTCCCTTCAAACTGTTTGCGCAACGCTCTGTGGTTGTATATTTCGCCATTGGCAGCCAACACTAATTTCCCATCTTGACTTAAAAGCGGTTGCTTTCCCGACTTTGGGTCGACAATTGCCAAACGTTCGTGCGACATAATGGCTTTATCATTGCTGTAAATCCCACTCCAATCCGGACCGCGATGGCGAATGATTTTAGACATTTCCAATACTTTTGGTCGCAAGACTTCTGCTTTTTGTTTTAAATCGAAGGCACATACTATTCCGCACATATTCTATAACTTTATTTATTTTCTGAAGCAAAACTGATGTATTACAATTAGAATTAAAACTAAAATGCTATAATTAGTTATAAATTAAAACTAAATATAGTATTTTACAATAAATATAAAAGTAAATTATTTAAAAAATAAGGTTTTGTGTTAGAGATTTTAAAAACATAATACCTATTTATTCTATACTTTGAATCAAATAGCTGGTTGTGTTTATTTCAAAAGTAAATCCCACTTCATTTCCCAACAATTTATTTCCCAACGGAGATTGCGGCGAAACAGCAATAATCGTTTTACCATCAACGATAATTTTTGGCAAAGCAGCACTTATAAAAAGCAACATACCGTTGGCTTGGACTAAACTTCCTAAAGCAATTTTAGAATGGGTTTTAGTGCCGTCAATTTTGTCAATAATTGCTTTTTGATTGAGGAATTCTTTGAGTTTGTGGTTGAGTTTTTCCTGCTCGATATGCATCATCGATAAGGCGGTTTCGTGTTTGTCTCCGGCAGAACCTTTGGCATCGTTTTGAGCATCTTCGGTTAAATTGGAAATCATGTCACGAAAAACATCAATCTTATCTTGAAGAAGTTGTTGATGGTGTTGGAGGATTTGTTGTTTCATTATCGATTATTCGATGGTTGGATTTTTCGATGATTCGATTTTCGGAAATTACATATTTCGGTATAATACGTCTTTCCCGCGCAGGCGGGAATCTATTTTTCGACTAATGGATTCCCGCCTGCTCGGGAAAGACGTAATAGTCTCATCAAACAATCGGATAATCGGATAATCCAACTATCGAATAATCGGTTTTAAAAATCAAATTTATAATTTCCACCCAACAATACCTGAATTCCCTGCACCGGATAATTTACCCATTTTTGGTAATTCTCTCCTGCTAAGTTGTTTCCTTTTAAGAAAAAGGTTAAGCGTTCGTTGTGTTTGTATCCAATGTGCGCATTCAAATCGAAATAACTGTCTAACGTTATTGTTTCTGTTGAATATGTTGGTGGATAGATAGCTAATGCCGTTGGTACAAATGTAATGTCTTTGCGTTCTCCAACAAAAAACACTTTGGTTCCGGCATACCATTTTGGCGTGATGTTAAAATCCAAATTGGCAGCTACGTTTATGGATGGCAAATTCCATGGTTCTTCTTCAACATCAGTAGCATATGAACTAAACGTTCCGCTCAATCCGAAAGAAACATTTTTAGTAAAATCGGCTTTTAACTCCCCAAAGAAACTGATGGTTTTTACATTATCGTAAACGACATCAAATGAATTTCCGAAAGCATACCCTTCATTATTGGTGTTGTAATGTGAAAACTCATTGCTTAAAAACAATGCTTTTCCGGCTTCATTCAAATACGAACCGCGAATATTATATCCAATAGAGTTGACTAATTTCCCTTTTAATCCAACATAGATGTCAAATTTTTGATCGGTAGGTGCTATCCCTAAAGTCGGTGAAACAAAGAAATTTTCCTGTACAAAATCGTGATAGGAATTTTGTTTCAACGCGCCTTCCGCACCAGCGTAGGCAATCATTAAATCGCCTACCACTTTATAAGAAGCGGTTACACTTGGATAAATAAAGAACTTGCTTTCACCACCTTCCGAAGCAGCACTGTACATAAATGTAGCTCCTAAATTAACAGACAAATCTTCTTGATTTATTTGATAACTCGGTTGAAAACCAACATTAGCATAACCGTATTTGATTTCGGCTCCACCGAAATAATCTTTTTCGAATTTTCCATTAATGTAATCAAAAATGAAATTGGCTTTTATTTTTGATTCGTTGATTTCAAATGCTAGAGAAGGCTTGATATAAAAGCGATTTTCACCCGATCCGAACTTATCCCAAAAACGGGAGAATTTTAGCGTTCCTTCTTTAAAAATACTTTCTTTAAGCGTTAATCGTCCTCCTACATTTATGGTATGATAAGTTTGCTTTGCATTGATATCATCAATTAAGATAATTTGATCCGTTGATGTTAATGGAGAGTACACAATCGGATTTATACCATACCAATTGTAACTTTGATTTTGATATCCCAAATCGGCATTCCAAGTCATGTCTCTGGTTTTGCTTCCGTAGGTTAAGTCTAACGAAGTATCGAAGAATTTATCGTCTAAAATAACATCTTTAATTCCGCCTTGACTAGATTTATGTCGCAACATTCCACCAAAATATTCACTATTACTGATACTTTGCATGACAAACAATTCGGCATTTACAGTTCCGAAATTCCCTGCAGCCAACGTCAAATAATTGCTGAATAATTTTTCCTGAGCGGATTTGTCTACTCCAGCTGCTTTTCCTTTGGATGGCGTAAAAGTAGACGCCACCGGAAACGAAAAAATAGTGTACTTGATATTTTCTTTATTTGCCGTTTCTTCATCGTCGAACGATGGCGTTTCTTTTACTTTAAACGCATCAGAAATTGTTGGTGTGTATGGTTTTACAACGTTTACGACTTCTGTTCCGATGTTTTCATTTGGCTTTTGAGAGAATGAAAATTGTGTCGCTAAAAGCGCTAGTAGGATTGTATATTTTGATTTGAATTTCATGTTTTTTCTTTTTGCTATTACACAGAGGTTCACAGAGATTGCACAGAGCTACTCGGAGATTTTATCTTGTTATGGAGGAATTGGTTTTACTTTCTTCTGCTTTGATTGCATTTAATTCGGTTTGGGCTTCGGTAACTACATCTGCAAATTCGGTGAAGTTTTTAATGACGCTATCTAATATGGAAGTCGCACTAAAACTGTCTTTCATTTGGTAATAGTTTTTTGCCATTACAATCAATCCTTTCGCTCCAAAATATTTATAGGCCGAATAATTTTGGGATAATTTCTCAACCGATTTATTCGAGTCGGCATATTTTCCATCTTTATTTTTGAAATAGGCATCATAATACAACGCTTCGGCTGCCAACTCTCCTTTTGCTATTTTCAACAGATTCGCATAAGCGATTCTTGCTTTCGATTCGTCATTGGCTTTTATCGCAGAACGCGCAACTATAATCTGTGCGTCACTTTTTATTTTATTGTCGGTTTTCGGATTCGCCAATACTTTATCAGCATAAATCACTGCATTCGAATAGTCTTTCTGATCGTAATATGCCCGCATCAAATTGGCTTGCGCGAAAGTAATGTTTTGAGGAAAATCGGCTTCAGATTCCAATCGCTTTAATACTGGAATTGCTTTTGTAAAATCATTTTTATTCAAATGAATTTCGCTCAAACGCGCTAAGGATTGTTCGGTGTATTCACTTTTTGGACGTCCAATAACGTATTCGTAATTCGGAATCGCATTGGCTTCTAACTTATCGGCAAAGTACAATTGTGCTAAATAGAAATTGGCTTTCAAAGCGTGAATTCCGTTAGGAAATTTCGACAGATAACCACTTAAAGTCGAAATCGCTTGCTTGGTATTGTTTTGCAAATATTGTTTTTCGGCCGCCTCGTAGGTATCGTTGTCCAATTCGGCATCGGAAACTTCTACAAAATTCAACGTTCGCACCCAAGCCGCATATTCATCGACTTTACCGTTGTCCAAATAAATCAAACGAGCCGTAGCAACCGCTTCTAATGCTTCGGGAGTATTCGGATAATCGGCAGCTACTTTTTTAAATTTGGAAATTGCTTCATTATCTTTATTTCCGTTGTAATACACCAAACCTTGACGCAATATCGCTTTTGATGCGTACGAACCATTCTTAAATTCACTCAATAATTGGTCGTACGTTTTAATTGCCATCTCGGGATTCTTTTCTGCAACATACGTATTCCCTAATTCGAACAAAGCATCGTCTCGGTATTGCGACGTTTTGAACGTTTGTAAAAATTTATTAAAATCTTCTATTTTCTTATCGTTTTTCTGAACAAATCCGTAGCTGATTGCTTTTTGGAAAGCGGCATAATCCGCATCGACACTTTTCAATTCGATAGCTTTGTTATAGGCGTCCATTGCCGGCCAGTATTTGGAGGTTACGAAACGACTGTCGCCCAAACGCAAATACGCATCGTTCAAACGGATTTTATCGTCTTTGGAAACATCAATAAAACTCTGAAAATAATTCCCAGCCTGTTCATATTCTTTTTGTTTGAAATACGCATACGCAATATTGTAATTGATGTTTTTATATTCGGGAGTTGCTTTCGCTTCGGCATACCCTTCAAACTGTTTGAAACTCAATAACGCATCATTAAAATTATCCAACACATATTCGGTTTCTCCTTTCCAGAAAGTAGCGCGAGCCGTAAATTTTTGGTCTTTTTGTTCGCCAATCGATTTCTTAAACATCTTTAACGCTTCTTGATAATTGCCGTCGGTGTACAATTCCAAACCACGGTAAAAAGTCACTTTTTGATACGCTGCTTTGTATTGCGGACTTTTATTCTTTTCCAACAAAACCAACGCTTCTTTGTAATTTTTGGAAGTGATATACGAATTAATCAACAACCCTTCAATTTCTGATTTGCTTGGTGATTGCGGATATTTACTCAAAAATCCTGACAATACATCGGGAACACTTTGGTAGGAGTTTCCGATTTCATAACTCAATTTGGCATAATTCAAATACGCATCTTCCTGAATTTTTTTGTCGAAATCCATTTCAGAAGCACTCTTGAAAGCGTTCAAGGCCTGTTGCTTTTTGTCAGTTTTCAGGTAACTTTCTCCCAAATGATAATACCCATTTTGAGCAACGAAGTCTTTCCCATCAATGATTTTATTGAATTGCAAAATAGCATTTTCAAAATCGTTTTGCTTGTAATAGGTATAACCCAATTGATAAAAATCGGTGTTGTTCCACTTTCCTTTTTTGCCTTTGTATTCTTTTAGATAGGGTAATGCTTTGTCGTATTGTTTAAGGTTGAAATAACTTTCTCCAATGATTTTATTCAATTCCGATTTTTCGGCAGCGTTCGATTTGTCCATTGCGGCGATTCCCAAATCGATTGCTTTTTGAAAATTCCCTAATTTGAAATTCATATCCGCTTGAAAATACGACAACTTATCTTTGTATTTTTCTTCACCTGAAACCTGTTCGAATAATTTCGTTGCTTCTTTATAATCATCACCTTCATACGCCATAAAACCTAAGTAATACTTGGCTTGCGAACCGTATTCTTTTGAATTGGAAACTTTAGTCAAATACGTTGTAGCTTCTTTCTTTTTACCAGCAGAGAAATAAGCGTATCCTTTTTGGAAATTGTATTTTTCCATTTCGTCAAAGGTCAATCCGCTTTCATCTACTTTATCAAAATATTCTAATGCCTGTGGATAGGTTCCGTTTTCGAAGTAGTACTGAGCAACACCAATATATGCCTGGTTTTGTTTGGTGCTTGTTGGATAATCGGCTACGAAACTCTCCATCATTTGGTCGGCATTCGACTGATTTAAACGAATCGCACAATTGGCAATGTAATACGCGCAATCGGATTCTACTTCTTGACTGTTTTTATTTTGCTTCACTCTATCGAAAAGAATTTGAGCTGCTAAATATTGTTTGTCGTTGTATAAAGAAAGTGCTTTGTCAAAATCAGCATGTTGGCTCGAATTAACAGCCGATTGTTGGGCTGTGACAATGGTGATTTTTGCTAATAAAAGCAGACAAAATAGCATTGAAAATTTACGCATAGTTCTATATTTTTTACTATTCCAAAAGTAGGTTACGATATGGGTAATAACGCAGTAAGTCTTGATTTTATTATAAACATTTTTCTTAACAATTTCATAAAAGACGGATTAGACTTCTTAGATTTCTTAGACTTCTAAGATTACTAGATTGTTAGCATCATTAATCCATCGAAAATAGGAAACCGCGTTGTCTAATAATTCAAAGTAGAATCTAAAAATCTAACTTTCTTAGAAGTCTAATAATCTAATTAGAAAATTTATTTTGAAAACATTCGTTATAGTATTACTTTTACCCCTATAAATAAAATTACTCATGTTAGAAACGGTATTATCATTAAAAAATGTCACTATTTATCAAGAAAACAAGGTCATACTTTCGCAAATAAATTTAGATGTAAAACACGGTGAATTCATATACATTATAGGTAAAACAGGAAGTGGAAAAAGTAGTTTTATGAAAACGCTTTACGGAGATTTACCCCTTACTGAAGGCGAAGGTCATATTGTAGATTTCGATTTGGTGACTTTGGAAGAAAAACATATTCCGTATTTAAGACGAAAAATCGGAATTGTATTTCAGGATTTTCAATTACTACCCGACCGAAATGTAAATGCCAATATGTTATTTGTTTTAAAAGCGACAGGTTGGGTAGATCCAACTGAAATGCAAAATAAAATTGATGAAGTATTAGATAAAGTGGGAATGAAAGGCTTTGCTTCTAAAATGCCACATCAATTATCGGGTGGAGAACAACAACGTGTTGCCATTGCCAGAGCTTTATTAAACGATCCAGAAATCATTTTGGCTGATGAACCAACTGGAAATCTAGATCCGCAAACCAGTGTTGAAGTTTTAGAAGTACTGAAAAACATCAATGCCAATGGCAAAACCATTATTATGGCGACGCACGATTATGCTTTGTTGATGAAATTCCAATCCAAAACATTAAAATGTGAAGATGGTTCTATTTTTGAAGTCGTACAAAGAACGGTTTAGATTTCGACTTTTCGATTATTGGATTTTTCGATTGTCCCATTGTTCTAAAAATCCAAGAGCAAAGCGATACGAAAAATCGAACAATCGAACTATTTATTAGGTTTTGCTTTCAACGTATACCATTTAGCAAGTAAAATCAATACAAAAGGAAAAATCACCAGATGAAATCGATCGCCTTGTGAGCATGATATTCCCGAAGAAGCTACTATATATAAAACATAAACACTTACCAAACTAAAGTAAGCTTCCTTTTTATAACTTCTAAAAAAATATACGGAAGCCAATAGTAAACCAAGGATAGTGAAAATTCGATTTTGCCATTGCGAAACAGCAAAAAGTAGCTCTTTCCAAAAATTAAAATAACTCGTATTTTTTACATTTTTACAATCGGATAAAGGAATATTTCCAGAAATGGTATTTTCATACACATCCGAACAATACGCATCAAAAAGATTTCCTGTATTGGTTTGCAATTGAAGTAATAAATCTTTCTTGGCTACTTCCTGAATTTGAGATGGCTTTAACGAAAAAATATAAAACGTTCTGGGATCTTTACTCATATCGTACTCTTTTCCGTTTTTAAATGCCATTGCTTTGCTTCCGATGTAATTGTAATACGTCACCGAATCGATGTAACTAATGGTAAAATTTCCAAATTGGTATTTCATTCCGGCACACTGAATTGTTACAAGAAACAAACTTCCATACACTAAAAACGCCGCTTTGGTTTTGTAATATCGGATAAATTCCTTCATGTAAAACAACAAAAATATAATCGCTAGCCACTTCGATCCTGGTCGAACTAGCATACTTAAAATTAGAATAGAAATCGCCACTGATAACTGCCAAAACAATTTTGTTTTGTAGTATTTCAAAAGAAAATAAAACACCAAAACAATAAATAATGTGTAAATATTTTCGGTAAGTAAATGGTAAATTAAAACTATTGTTCCCACAAATAAAAAGGAACACAACGCAAAAACAAATGCCAATTTTTCACTGACAAAAGTTTTTAAAATTTCAAACGATACCAACGCTGTAGCCAACCAACAAAACAAATTGACATAAAAACTAAACTCGTAAATAAAGGCATCAGAACATCCAAACAAATACGGAATTCCGTTAATCGCTGCCATCACAATCGGACGGTAATTGTGACCAGTATGATAAATGTAGACATTCTTTGCGGCTTCGTAATAACTTTCAGAATCGGGATAAATGATGTTTTGCGCGTTAAAATGCAGCAATCCGTTTATAACGGTTATGACACTTAATCCAATTAAAATTAAGAAAAAATGATATTTATATTTTAAAAAAACCGTCCTCATAAGCTGAATCGTTTTGGATAATAATTGCATAGCAATAGTAAAATTAACGGATACAAAACGATATGAAATCGATCGCCTTGATCACTAGAAATTCCGCTAATAAAAATGATGAAAAAAATAACAATGGCAGCCAATTTAAAAAACATTTCATTTCGTTTCCATTGCAATAAAGTAAGCAATGAAAGTAGCAATCCAATAAAAGTTAAAGCACAATTTTGGACTTTAGAAACCGCTTTAAAAAGCACATAAAAGAAATTAAAATAAGAGCTGTTTTTTTTATTTTCACATCCAAAAACAGCTGCACTTCCTTTAGTAGAATTGATAAACAAATTAATACAATACGCCTTTATTAGGTTCACTGGATTTGAAGTTAGTTGCTTTTTAAAATCGGTTGCAGCAACTCTCTTTTGATCGGCATGCGAAAGCGCAGCAAAATAAACATATCGTTCATTTTTACCTTGAATAAATTCGGTGTTGTTTTTTATACAGTCGGCTCGCGTTCCTAAATAATTGTAATAGGTATGCGAATCAATATAACTCACAGTGAAATTTCCGAACTCTTTTTTCATGGTATACATCTGAAAAAATAATAGACAGCAACTTAAATAAAATAGTATTGAGTAGTTGCTTTTTACTATGTCAATCCATCTTTTATAAAAACTCAATAACATTACTAAAACCAATAATAAGCTCAATGGTTTTATCATTACTGCTAAAGTCAATATAGAAATTGCAAAAATTAGGTATTTAATTTTAGACGTATCTATTTGTTTTTTAATTAGATAAAAAGCGAAAACCAAACAAAAAGTAAAAATAGTTTCGGATAATAAATGAAAAACAATAAAAAGGTTTCCCAGACAAAAAATATAAAAAAGAGCTGTGTAAAAAGCAATTATTGGTTTTACAAATCGCTTACTAATTGAGAAAATTAATAGTATTGTTGCCAACCAACAAATCAAATTAATTATCCAACTCCATACAAAAATCGAGGCATTTGAAAACCCAAATACAAGTGGGAATCCATTAATAGTAGAAATAATCAATGGTCTGTGATCGCCTAAATTTAAAGTGGTATACAACTCAATTGCTGCAATATAATATGATTTGCTATCACCAAAAAGAAACGTTTGTTCTTCAATCTGAAAGATAAAACCCACAACCAATAACCAAATAATGGCAACCAGTAAAAGCAATAATTGGTTTTTATAATTCAAAAAAAATGATTTCATTGTTGATATTTCAACAAATCTAATCATTTTCTTGTTCTTTCAAATTAGAAATGTAGCTTTGTGTTTTAAATTATGTACACTAATAAATGAGAAAATTATCCATTATAATTCCGGTTTACAACGAAGCAAAAACGGTGCATTTATTATTGAATAAAGTCAAGAATGTCGTGCTTTCTAACGGTATTTCTAAAGAAGTAATTATTGTAAATGATTGCTCAACAGATGGCACAAAAGAAGTAATTGAAATTTATAGTAGAGAAAATCCTGAGTTAAATATTCAGTTTTTCAACCACGAAATAAACAAAGGGAAAGGTGCTGCTTTACACACCGGAATTACTAACGCCACTGGCGATTACACCATTATTCAAGATGCCGATTTAGAGTACAATCCCGAAGAATACAATATTCTGCTGCAACCTGTTCTCGATGGCTTTGCTGATGTGGTGTATGGTTCCCGATTTATGGGCGGAAATCCCCACCGTGTTTTATTTTTTTGGCATACGATAGGAAATCGGTTTCTGACTTTCTTATCAAACATGTTTAACAATCTGAATTTAACCGACATGGAAACGTGCTACAAATTGTTCAATACCAACATGCTCCAATCGCTGCAGTTGAACGAAAAACGATTCGGATTTGAACCGGAAGTAACCGCGAAAATTTCCAAAATCCCAAAAATCAGAATTTATGAAGTAGGCATTTCCTATTACGGAAGAACCTATGAAGAAGGTAAAAAAATCAATTGGAAAGACGGTTTTCACGCTATATATTGCATTTTACGTTATTGATTTCGTCACATAAATAAATTATATTTACAAGGTTTTAAAATAAATTTCATTGGCTAAAAAAACAATTGTAATATCTGGAATCAACATGGTAGAAGGTGGCATCTATACCATATTGCACAATTGTTTACAAAAATTAGCGGCTTACAGTCAAGGTAAAGAACTGAAAATCTACGCTTTGGTTCATGATACTTCCAAATTTGATTTTGAATTTTTTGATGCTGTTGAATTTATCGAATATCCAAAATCTAAAAAATATTGGATCTACCGAATTTATTATGAATATTTCTATTTCAAAAAACTGTCCCAACAATTGCAACCCGATGTTTGGTTTTCGTTGCATGACGTTACGCCAAATGTCATTTCCAAAAAGCGGTTTGTTTATTGTCACAATCCCAATGTTTTTTATAAACCGACTCGGAAGGATTGGAAAATGGAATTCAAAATCGGTTTTTTCCATCTTTTTTACAAATTTCTGTATCAGATAAACATTAAAAAAAATAGCGCCGTTTTTGTGCAGCAACATTGGATTAAAAAGGAATTTGAACGGATCTTTTCAATTGAGAATGTGTATGTTGCAACTCCAGAATATGTTGCTGAAAATAATATCGTTGATGTACAATTAGACACGAATTATATCCACTTTTTCTATCCGAGTTTTCCGCGAAGTTTTAAAAATTTTGAATTGATTGGCGAAGCAATTGAACTCCTTCCAGAGGACATTAAAAGTAAAATAAAAGTCCATGTCACGCTTTCTGAAAATGACAATACGTATTCGAAATACATAACCGAAACGTATCCTTTAGAACAACTGAATTACATCGGAAAACTAGCGCGTCCCGAAGTTTTTGGATATTTAAAAAAAATGGATTGTTTGGTATTTCCATCCAAAATTGAAACGTGGGGATTGCCAATTACCGAAGCAAAAGGATTTAACAAACCGGTTTTGTTGGCGAATCTTCCTTATGCCAAAGAGTCGATTGGAAATTACGATACCGTTTCGTTTTTCGATAGTGTAAATCCGAAAGAATTGGCGCAATTGATTACAGAATTTGTGTCGAATACGATTCAATATCAAGGAAATAAATATACATTTGATACAAAAGAGCAATTCAACGATTGGAATTCGCTATTTGATTTTATTTTAAAAAATTAAAAAAAATAAACCGCGAATTCGCAAATTATTTACTCTTCTTCAATAGAATTAATTTGCGAATTTGCGGTAAATAATTATACAAACTGAGAACATAATGCCGCATTTTACAGTAATCATTCCGCTTTATAACAAAGAAAATTTTGTTGAAAATACATTAAAAAGTATTATCAATCAGACGTTTACAAATTATGAGGTTTTGATTGTTGACGATTGTTCTACTGATGCAAGTGTGACGAAAATTCAAACGTATCTTTCGGATAAAATCCGTATCATTTCGCATTCAAAAAACAGCGGATTATCAGCTTCCAGAAACACTGGAATTCGCAATGCAGCAGCACAATACGTTACATTTTTAGATGCCGACGATACATGGAAACCGACGCTTTTAGAATCGTTTTACAACATGATACAACAATTTCCTGAGGATGCTATTTTTGCCACTAATTATGTAGAAATCTATGAAAATGGTGATAGTATTCTTCCAAAAAATAGCACATCCGATTTAAAACCCAATGCAACGATTTTAATCAAAGACTTTTTTAAGCGCAATAGACAACAAGGATTTTTTATTCACTCTGGAATTTGCTTGAACAAAAAAGTGTACGATGAAGTCGGATTTTACAATGAAACCATCAATTTCGCTGAAGATTTAGATTTCAACATCCGAGCTTTTAACAAATATAATTTGGTGTACACAACCAATCGGTTGGTGAATTATACGATGTACTCCGAAAACCAACTTACCAATTCGAGTATTTTTGGGAAAACGATTCCAGATTATGATCAATACGAAGTGTTAACGAAAGAAAATCCGGACTTAAAATCGTACTTGGATTTTGAACGATACGTTATCGCCAAACATTTAAAAATGGACGGAGACACAACTAAATATAAAGAAATTGTTGGTAAAATCAATTCGGAAAATTTAAATCTAAAGCAACGATTGTTGCTAAAATCACCTGTTGGTGTTTTACATTTCATTAAAGAAATGAAACGATATTTACTTAAAAAAGGAATTCGATTAAGCAGTTACAAATAATGTTTTCGCATCTAAAAACTGAATAAGAAAAATAATTTTGTAGCTTTGTTTGGTCAAGTTTTAAAATGCCAAATGAAATATCCAAAGTATAAATATCGGTCGGAGAAATTATTGCATTATTATGAATTTATAGTCAGAGAAGATTATGAAGCGTTTCTACTAACAAAAAAGGAAAATATAAAGTAGTTATGAAAATAGATGAATTAAACCAATCGAAAGTTCCAATTATAGTTTTTGACAAAAAGTTGGAAGAGTTTAGAGGAAAGGTATTATTTCCGGAAAAGCTAAAAAAAGCTAATGAAATATTGAAAAAATTTGGTATGCCAAAATTAGCTAATAAAAAATAACACTCCTTTTGAAAGTTGTTTACAGTAATTTCATGTTTTCTGAAATTACAATTGATTTACATATGATAAATAATCATCATAATTTCGAATGTAATCATCTTCATCAAAAACATCCGAAACCACCACCAAACACACCGAACCTGAAGAGAAATTTTCCAATTCTCGCCACACGTTGGTTTTGATTAAAAGTCCTTTATCGGGTTTGTTTAACGTTACTGTTTGCGTCGTTTTTCCATCTTTTAAAATCACATCGAAACTTCCCGAAAGCGCAATTAGTAACTCCATTTGCTCTTTATGTGCGTGTCCGCCACGTTTTGCAGAACTCGGAACATCATACAAATAATACACGCGTTTTATTTCAAAAGGAAGAACGTCTTTCTCGATTACGGCAATA
>JANNCY010000028.1:0-39000 GCA_031387085.1 Flavobacteriales bacterium
ACTATTTTCGATTTGTAATGATTTAGCTAGAATTTCTACTCCTTCTGACGCATCGAATTTTCCGTAAATTTCCAATATCCATTCGGGATTCATAGCTGTTGGAAAACAAAGTTATCAAAAGGGATATGATCGGTTATTGCAAAGTTGGCAAAAAGTACATGCTAAGAATCCCGAATGGATATTGGAAATTTACGGAAAATTCGATGCGTCAGAAGGAGTAGAAATTCTAGCTAAATCATTACAAATCGAAAATAGTGTTCATTTTTTTGAACCACAAAAAAATATTATTAATAATTATTTACAAAGTTCCATTTACGTGATGTCCTCCCGTTTTGAAGGTTTCGGAATGGTTTTGATTGAAGCTATGTCGTGCGGAATTCCATGCGTTTCTTTCGATTGCCCATTTGGTCCAAGTGATATTATTACCAATGAGGAAGATGGTTTTTTAGTCGAAAATGGAAATACAAATGCATTAGCAGAAAAATTGAATTTGCTTATAGAAGATACCGAATTGCGACTAAAAATGGGCCAACGCGCCAAAGAAAATGTAAAACGGTTTTTGCCCGAAAACATCATGCAGCAATGGGACGAATTGTTTAAATTAGTAGCTCATCAAAAAGTTGAATGAGAATTTTAAGGTAAATTCTCCGTGCATCTCCAATAGAGCAAAACAATATAACTCTGTGGTCTCTGTGCAAAAAAATGACACCGAGATGCACAGTAAAAAAGAGATCCACAGAGAACCTGACAGAATAATAAAGTAAAGTGAAAAAAATAGTAATCTTAGTTGACCAATTAAATTCTCATGGAGGAATTGAAAAATTAGTAGCTGTAAAAGCCAACTATTGGGCCACTGTTTTTGATTACGATGTAACGATTATCAGCACTGAACAATTAGGGAAACCGTTTGTTTATTCCCTTTCGGATAAAGTAAAATTCATCGATTTGGCGATTAATTACCATAGAGAGAAAAGTTATTTTTCTTTCTCAAATGGATTAAAATTTCTATCCAATGTAGTTAAAATACAACGTTATATTTTAAAAGAAAAGCCGCATTTTATTGATGTGGCGTCGCACATTCCAATCACGTATTTTTTACCGTTTCTGTATCGGAAATCAAAAATTATAAAAGAATTTCATTTTACAAAATTCGATAGAGTCAAGCAACAGGATTTTAAAAGTAAGGTTTTAAATTACATCGAAAGCAAGTACGATTTCTTAATCGTTTTAAGCGAAGAAGAAAGACGTTTTTATGCATCAGATAATGTGGTTGTTATTCCGAATCCAATCCATAACACTTCTCAAATTCAATCAACTAAGATTGAAGATAATGAAAATATAGCCGTTGCGGTTGTTCGTTTTGCAGCAGTGAAACAATTGGAGAAAATGATTGTCATTTGGAGTTCGTTTATTGCTTCAAATCCCACTTGGAAATTGCATATCTTTGGAACAACTGGAAACGACTATTTTAAAAAAATAGAACAGTTGGTTTTCGATAGGAATTTGCAAAATAGTATTGTTTTTAAAGGACAATCAAATACGATTCAAAGTGAAATTTCAAAAGCAAAAGTGGTGCTAATGACATCGGAACAAGAATGTTTTCCATTGGTAATTTTAGAAGCCAATTCGGTTGGAATACCAGTCATTTCATTTGATTCTCCAACCGGACCAAGAAATATTATCCATCATAAAACAGACGGAATTTTAGTAGAATACAATAATTGTGATAGCTTTGTAAAGGAATTAATAGCTTTTGATAACGATGTAATATATCAAAAGCACTTATCCAAAAATGCAAAAGAAAATGCCGCTAAATACTCTGTTGAAGTGATAATGAATAAATGGAATGAATTGATTTTTAAGACCTATGATTAGAAAAATAGTTTATTTTTTTGGACAAATACTTTTCTTCCCGCATATTTTCCTTTTCTTATTGTCTAAAGAAAAAGTAACAATAATTGAAGATTTATATGCTAGGAAAAAGCCAAAAACAAATTTGATTACAGTTTGTTACGATTTGAGTTACGTATTACTCATCAACTCTTATTTCAGAACACTTTTTTACTTTAGAACCAATGGATTTTTTTCTAAAGTATTGCGTTTTTTTTATCCTAAAAACAATTCTTTCACCATTGATGTGAATACTAAAATTGCTAGTGGTTTAGTGTTAGCTCATCCATATTGTACAATTTTAAATGCCGATTCCATCGGTAAAAATGTATATGTAAATCATTTGGTAACCATCGGCGAAAAGAACAATCAAAAACCAATTATTGGGAACAACGTTGAACTTCATGCGAGTTGCATTGTTATTGGCGGAATTACAATAGGCGACAATGCTGTTATTGGAGCTGGAGCAGTAGTTGTAAAAAATGTTCCAGAAAATGCCATAGTCGTTGGAAACCCAGCACAAATAATAGATAAAAAGAACTAATGAATTTTGTTCCATTACCATATTATTCCTTTATTTATTTTCAATTTTTATTGTTGGTCGTTTTTATAATACTTCTAAGTTCTACTCAAACGGATCTTATTGATGAAAAAAATATTAGGAATAAAGATTATTTCGGAAAAGTTATATTAGTTTTTGTAATTCTATATCTTGGTTTTCGCCCAATTAGCTTTTGGTTTGGAGATATGATTATCTATAATATCGAATTTCAAGATTATGTTAATGGTGCTCCTTTCGATAGTAAAAAAGATTTTATTTTTGAATTCTTAAAGTATTTTTATGCTAAATATTTAAATGCAGAAGCCTTCTTTTTTACTTGTTCTTTTTTATACGTATATCTATTGTATTTAGCGGCAAAAAAAATGTTTAAGGATTATTGGTTTTATGCCTTTTTGATGTTTATCGTTGCGTTTACTTTTTGGGCTTATGGGACTAATGGAATTCGAAACGGATTAGCAACTTCGATATTCATATATGCTATTTCAAGAAATAAAAAGTCAAGTGTTTTACTGTTTTTAATTGTAGCTTATTTTATTCATAAAGGAATGTTAATTCCTATTTTTGCTTTTATAATAACTAATTATTATTCCAATAGTAAAGCGTATTTAATTTTTTGGATCTTAGCCATTCCGCTATCAGTTGTAATGAGTGGTTTTTTCGAAACTTTTTTCTTAGGATTAGGATTTGGAGAAGAAAAATTGACTACGTATTTAGGCAGTTTTAATCAAGCAAGTGAAGGAGTTGAATTAGTTGCTGGTTTTCGATGGGATTTCTTATTGTATAGTGCGTCAGGAGTATTTGCAGGTTGGTATTTTATCGAAAAAAAAGGATTTCAAGATGCGTTGTATCAAAGGTTATTCAACACCTATCTTATTGCAAATGGTATTTGGATTTTAATTATTAGAGCCAATTATTCCAATCGTTTTGCTTTTCTATCATGGTTTTTATTAGGATTAGTTATAATATATCCGTTGTTGAAAAGTAAAATTTTTGATAAACAGCATGTTGTTATCGTAAGAATTGTATTTATATATTTTAGTTTTTGTTATTTAATGAATGTTATTTTAAAAAAATAATGAAAACACTCACTGTATTTACTCCGACTTTTAATCGTGCTTTTTGCCTGAATCAATTGTATCATAGTTTACTTGTACAAACCAGCAACGATTTTTTATGGTTGCTAATCGATGATGGTTCAACCGATACTACTAAAGATTTAGTTGCCTCTTGGATTGCTGAAAATAAAATAGAAATCCAATACATCTTCAAAAAAAATGAAGGAATGCACAGCGGTCATAATGCAGCTTATGCAGCAATATCGACCGAGTTATCTATGTGTATTGACTCGGATGATTATTTGCCAAAAGATGCTGTCGATTTAATTGTAACCAAATGGAATCAAACAATAGATAAGAACGTTGCAGGTTTAATCGGATTGGATGCCTTTAAAGATGGAACTATAGTTGGCGATAAAATTCCAACAACTATAAATACTTCAACATTGAATGATTTATATCAAAAACATAAAATTACTGGTGATAAAAAAGTCGTAATTCGAACCAGTGTTGTTAAAGAATTTCCCACATATCCAATTTTTGAGAATGAAAAATTGGTCCCACTTGGCGTTCTTTATTTGATGATTGATCAGAAATACCGATGGATTTGTACCAACGATGTGTATTGTATTGTCGAATATTTACCCGACGGTTCTTCCAATACTATCGTAAAACAGTATAAAGAAAGTCCGAAGGGATTTGGCTATTCACGACTTGTAGAAATGAACTATTCGAAGCATTTTAAAGGTACTTTTAGTAGAGCAATGCATTATATTTCTTCATGTATGTTTCAAGGAAAATTCAATTTTTTTAAAGGAAATCCAAAAAAAGCAATTACTTTTTTGGCAATACCTTTCGGAATCATTTTTCATTTTTACCTACTTTATAAAATAAAAAAATGAAAATCCTTCAAGTAATAAATAGTTTGGCGACCGGTGGTGCCGAAAAATTACTTTTGGAAACCATTCCTAAATATATCGATAATGAAATCGAAATGGATGTATTGGTGTTGAACGGTAGCGAATATCCTTTTTATACCGATTTTAAAAAGAACCCTCTTTCCCTATTGTTTTCACTAGGAAAATCAAGTGTTTACAATCCGTTTCTAGTTTTCAAAATAATAAAATATTTAAAAAAGTACGATGTTGTTCACGTACATTTATTCCCGGCTTTATATTGGGTTGCACTTGCAAAATGGATCAGTTTTTCGAATGTGAAACTGGTTTTCACCGAACATTCTACAAGCAACAGAAGAATGAAAAATTGGTTTTTAAAAATTATCGACCGGTTTATTTATTCCAAATACACCAAGATAATTTGCATTACTAACGAAGTTAAAAGTCAAATAAAAAAGCAACTTCAGTTTACTGATAAGAAATTTATAGTCATCCAAAACGGAATTGACCTGAACAAAATCAATCAATCCAAACCCTACACAATATCAGCTTTGAATTTAGGATTGCCAGAAGATGCAAAATTATTAATTCAGGTTGCCTCTTTTCAATTTCCAAAAGACCAAATAACAGTCATTAAATCATTGCAACATCTTACTGAAAATGTTCATTTGCTGTTGGCAGGTGATGGTGTTTTATTAGAAAAGTGCAAAGTATTGGTGGATCAATTGAACTTAAATTCCAGAGTGCATTTTTTAGGAATACGAATGGATATTCCCAATTTATTAAAAACTGCCGACATTGTAATTTTGTCATCACAGTATGAAGGATTATCATTATCTTGTATCGAAGGATTAGCATCCGGAAAACCATTTGTAGCTTCCGATGTACCTGGATTGCGAGAAATTGTTGATGACGAAAAATTACTTTTCCCTTTTCAAAATGATGTTGTTTTGTCAGAAATTATTTCGGAACTTTTAAACAATAGCGACAAATTCGATGCAGCTGTAAACCATTGTTTGCAAAGAGCAAAACAATTTGACATCGAAAACATGATAAAAAATCATATCCAACTTTACCAATCTTTGTTATAATTTATGTGTGGAATTAACGGATATATCGCCAAAAATAAAGCATCTGTTGCATCTATAACTTCGGTTGTAGAAAAAATGAATGCGGTAATTTTGCATCGCGGTCCCGATGAAGACGGCTTTTTTATCGACAATGAAAATGCCACTATCGCAATGGCAATGAGGCGATTATCGATTATTGATTTAAGCTCAGGTAAGCAACCAATATTTACTGAAGACCAACAAAAAGTAATTCTGTTTAATGGTGAAATATACAATTTTAAGGAATTAAAGGCAGCTTTGATAGAGGAAGGCATTCCGTTTATCACCAAAAGTGATACCGAAGTTGTCGTCAAATTGTATGAGAAATACGGCGTACAATCTTTTGCTATGCTAGACGGAATGTTTGCGTTTTCCATTTATGACAAAGTTCTAAATAAAGTTTTTATTGCGCGCGATTTCTTTGGAGAGAAACCGTTGTACTATACCAAAACTGCCGATGCTTTTATTTGGTGTTCCGAATTGAAATCGATGATGAAAATTCTACCGTCAAAACCCGAAATCAATGTCCAAGCGCTGAATTTGTATTTTGAACTGACTTATATCCCGGCGCCGTTTTCTATTTATCAAGACATTCACAAACTGGAAGCCAATAATTATTTGGAATTTGATTGTACTACTTTCGATTTTTCCATACATGAAATCGAACAAAATTTTCAGAAATTAGAAAAGAAATCCAAAAAAGAAAATGTAAAAACAACGCATGATTTGGTTCAGGAAAGTGTGGTTTCGCGTTCCATTTCGGATGTGGCTATTGGCACTTTTCTTTCTGGCGGAGTTGATTCGTCTATTGTTTCCTTGTGTTTGTCGCAGTATTCCAATTCAAAAATTGACACTTTTTCAATCGGTTTTGAAAAGAAATCATTCGATGAATCGGAAAAATCACGAACCGTTGCCCAACTTATCAATAGCAATCATCATGAGTTTATTATTACAGAAAAAGATTTAACGCACAACATCGATGAAATTCTTTTAAATTTTGACGAACCATTTGCCGACTCATCGAGTTTGGCGAGTTATGTTGTAGCGAATAAAACCAAGGAATTCGTAAAAGTGGCGTTAACGGGCGATGGCGGCGATGAGGTTTTTGGAGGTTACAACAAATATTATATGGGAAAACTCAATCAGAAGTACACCCAGATTATCCCACCAACAGCACATCATTTTTTAATCAAATCGGTCAGAAGTCTATTGCATTCTAAAGACGATAAAAGAGGTAAACGCTTTAAATTGAAACGACTTTTAAAAGCTATAAATTATGAAGGCGATTTTTATTACAACATTATTTCTTTAGGTTTCACAGAAACTGAAGTCAAGGAACTATTAAATTCGAATTGGTTTTATAAAGATGGTTTAGAGTATTACAAATCCAAAATTGGAAACAATAACCATTCGATCACCGATTTTAGAAACATAGATAAAATCATAAGTTTAGAAGGTGATATGTTAGTGAAAGTTGACAGAACCAGCATGTTAACCTCTTTAGAATGCAGAGCGCCTTTCTTAAATAAAGAAATCTGGAATTTCACCAATCAGATTCCTGAAGACTATTTAGTCAATGGTTGGGATAAAAAACACATTTTGAAAGAAGCTTTTCAACACTATTTCCCAAAAGATTTTTTAAACAAATCGAAAAAAGGATTTGGAGTTCCTGTTGGCGATTGGCTTCGCGAGAATTTAAAAAACGAATTGCTTTCCTATTGTGAAAAATCATTTATTGAAAAGCAAAATCTTTTTAATTTTGAGGTGGTTTCCAATTTGGTTACCAATCACATTCAAGGAAAAATTGATAACACGTTTCGAGTGTGGACGTATTTCTGTTTTCAAAAATGGTACACAGCGACTTATGAAAAATAAACTCATACGCATTACTACAATTCCGATTTCTCTCGAAAAATTACTTTCGGGACAGTTGCAGTTTATGAATTTGTATTATGATGTTACGGCGGTTTCCTCCGAAAAACAAAATTTAGAAAAACTGGGAAAATCTCAAAATGTAGAAGTCTTTCCTTTAGAAATGACAAGACAAATCACTCCGTTGAAAGATGTTTTAGCAGTCATGAAATTGTATTTTTTTCTAAAAAAAACCAAGCCGTTTATTGTGCACACGCATACGCCAAAAGCTGGAATTGTTGGAATGTTAGCTTCAAAGTTGGCTGGAGTTCCCGTTCGATTGCATACGGTTGCAGGTTTGCCATTGCTAGAAGCTTCTGGATTTAAAAGGAAAATTTTGAATTTTGTAGAAAAGCAAACGTACAATTGCGCTACAAAAGTCTATCCCAATTCAAACGGACTTTTAGAAATCATAAAGCAAAATAATTTCTGTGAAAACAACAAGTTAAAAGTCATTGCCAACGGTAGTTCGAACGGAATCGATACTGATTATTTTAATCCAGAATTGATTTCAGAGGAACAAAAAATTACTCTCAAAGAGGAACTGTCAATTGCAGCAAATGATTTTGTATTTCTCTTTGTCGGACGATTGGTAAAAGACAAAGGAATCAACGAATTGATAGCTGCTTTTGAGAAATTACAAATCGAAATTCCAACTATAAAATTGCTTTTGGTAGGTAATTTTGAGAATGATTTGGATCCGTTATTTCCAAATACAATTAATAGTATAAATATAAATACGAATATAATTTCAGTTGGATTTCAAAATGATGTTCGACCTTATTTTGCGATTTCCAATGGTTTTGTTTTTCCAAGCTATCGCGAAGGTTTTCCGAATGTCGTACTACAGGCTGGAGCAATGCAATTGCCGAGCATTGTGAGTAATATTAACGGTTGTAATGAAATTATTGAAGACAATCGCAATGGAATAATAATTCAGATAAAAAACGAAAACGCCCTTTTTGATGCTATGAAAAAAATGGCAAATGAAGCGTCGTTAATGAGTGAAATGAAAATAAATTGCCGACCAATGATCGTTTCCAAATACGATCAAAAATTAGTTTGGGAAGCGATTTTAGCAGAATATCGTACATTTGACAACAAGTAAAAAATAAACGTATACTATGTATTCATCTATAATAAAACCTTTTTTCGATTTTTTATCGGCCTTACTGGGTTTTGTTATTTTATCTCCCCTATTTTTTTTGGTTACGATTTTATTATTTGTTGCCAATGATGGAAAACCTTTTTTCTTTCAACGTCGACCAGGAAAAAATGGTAAAATCTTTACGATTATCAAGTTCAAAACGATGAACGATAAGAAAGATAGTGAAGGCAATCTCTTATCGGATGCCAAACGATTAACTACCATTGGATTGTTTGTTAGACGAACGTCTTTAGATGAAATTCCGCAATTGCTCAACGTCATCAAAGGCGATATGAGTATTGTGGGTCCGAGGCCATTACTTACAAGTTACCTTCATTTGTACAATGATTTTCAAAATCGCCGTCATGAAGTAAAACCCGGAATTACCGGCTGGGCACAAGTCAATGGTAGAAATGGGATTTCGTGGGATAAAAAATTTGAATATGATGTTTGGTATGTCGATCATATTTCATTTATCTTAGATTTGAAAATACTTTTTAAAACATTACAAAAAGTAGTAATAAGCGAAGGAATTAATGCTGAAAATGAAGCTACAATTGAACCCTTTAGTATGGAATAAAATATGAAAGATATTGTAATAATTGGTGCAGGAGGATTTGGCAGAGAAGTCAAAACCATTATTGATGCGATAAATAAAAACACTAAAATTTATAATTTTTTAGGGTTTTATGATGATACTATTGCCAAAGGAACACTAATAAATAATTTTCCAATATTGGGAAATTTAAAAGAATTGAATGATTTACAAGCGACTACGGATGTACTTGTTGGAGTTGGCGATCCAATTTCTAAGTATAAAATAATTAGTTCTTTAAAAAATGAATTATTGCATTTCCCAACCATAATTCATCCTAGTGTTATTATGTCGGATGATGATGTAATTATTGATAACGGATGCATTATCTGTGCAGGAAACATCATTACCTGTAACATAAAAATTGGAAAATTTGTCACATTAAATTTAATGTGTACCGTAGGACACGACACAGTAATTGACGATTATTCTTCGTTCATGCCTTCAGTAAATATTTCTGGAGAAGTACATATTGAAGAAAAAGTATATGTTGGAACAGGAGCCAAAATCATCAATCGATTAACTATTGGAAAAGCCACTATTATTGGGGCTGGCGCAGTTGTTTCTAAAAGTTTACCAGAATATTGTACGGCTGTAGGAATACCTGCAAAACCAATAAAATTTCACACCAATGAGTAATTCTAAAATTTGGCTTTCGTCTCCACACATGGGAGGTAATGAACAAAAATTTGTACAAGAAGCATTTGATACGAATTGGGTTGCACCTCTCGGACCAAATGTTACAGGTTTGGAAAGTGATTTGGAAAACTATCTACATCAAGATGTATTTGTTGCTGCTTTAAGTTCAGGAACAGCTGCTATTCATTTGGCTTTGATTTTATTGGATGTGCAACATGGCGATGAAGTGATTTGTCAAAGCATGACTTTTTCGGCATCGGCAAATCCGATTGTATATCAAGGAGCGATTCCGGTTTTTATTGATAGTGAATCAGAAACATGGAATATGTGTCCGATTGCCCTAGAAGAAGCCATCAAAGACCGCATTGCTAAAGGTAAAAAACCAAAAGCGATTATTGCCGTTCATTTGTATGGAATGCCGTTTAAAGTTGATGAAATTACAATGATTGCAAATAAATATGAAATTCCAATAATCGAAGACAGTGCTGAAGCATTGGGAAGTTCCTATAAAGGACAAAGATGTGGCACTTTCGGAACCATTTCTATTTTATCGTTTAACGGCAATAAAATAATTACAACTTCGGGTGGTGGAGCGATTGTTTGTAAAACTCCCGAACAAAAAAATAAAGCTGTTTTTTTAGCAACTCAGGCACGAGACAATGCTCCGCATTATCAACATAGTGAAATAGGCTATAATTATCGAATGAGTAATATTTGTGCCGGAATAGGAAGAGGGCAAATGGAAGTTTTAGAAAAACATGTTTTGTTGAGAAGAAAAATGCATGATTTTTATGTCGATTTGTTTAAAGACAAAGCTGGGATTACAGTTTTTTCTGAACCTTCATCAGATTATTTTTCCAATCATTGGCTTACATCCATTCTTGTTGAGCCGAATAAATCGAAAGGAATTACCAGAGAAGCTATTAGAATTGCATTAGAAAATGAAAACATCGAAAGTCGTCCTTTATGGAAACCAATGCATTTACAACCAGTGTTTTCAACGTCTCCATATTATGGTAATACTATTTCTGAAAAACTATTTGCTGATGGTTTGTGTCTTCCCTCGGGTTCTAATTTAGTTGAAGATGACAGAAATAAAATAGAAATCGCAATCAACTCATTGCTATAATTTTTTTGTATTTTGCATAAAAATGGTACTTTTTTACTATTTTTACTTTCAATAAATTTATTTTAAATTGAATACCAATACTAAGAAAAATAATAAATACGATTTTTTTTCAATCCTTACCGATGTAAATTTTGAATTTGATTTCAAAAATTTAGGTTACTTACCTAGATGGTTTATATTACTTCTCGATTTGACAATCGTTTTAGTCGCTGGAGTCATAACTTATCTTTTATTTAACGGATTAAAATTAAATTTTATTCCTATAAATTATTTGACTTTAGGTATTGTTTTTTATATCGCAGTAAATTTATTTTTCTTTTGGATTTACAGAACTTATTCGGGCATAATTAGGCATTCATCTTATATCGATGCATTAAAATTATTCTTTTCACAATTTTCGACTTTTATAGTTTTGTTGATGTTGAATTTTGTGTTGCTAGTTTTTGACAGGGAAAAATTATATCTAACAACGGGTGCTTTTATAAATGCATTGCTTTCTTTTAGTCTATTGTTTTTCTATCGAATAATTGTAAAGCAAACGTTTGAAAAATATTTTAACAGCATCGGAAATGAAATAAAAGTAAGTGCTATAATATATGGATCGGATGCCAATGCCATTGCAGTGGCCAATGCTTTAAATTCAGAAAGTCCAGGACGTTTTAAGTTGATGGGTTTTATAGATAAGGACAATCAAAATTCAACCAAACGAATATTAAACCTTCCAATATTCCAAATTAAAAAAAGCGTCTCAATTTTATTACGTGATATGAATGTTGAAGCATTAATTATTGCAGATAAAAGTCTTTCAAAAGATGATCGATCAGCACTTGTTGATGAATGTATAGAATTCAATATCAAAGTATATATATTACCTGTTATTTCGGATTGGGATGATCAAAAAGAAATTTCAAAAAACATTAAGAGCTTTGATATTCAAGATTTGTTAGAACGCAAACCCATTGTTTTAGACACGAATTCCATTTCTTTAAAATTAAAAAACAAAACCATATTGGTAACAGGTGGTGCTGGTTCTATAGGAAGTGAAATTGTACGACAAGTACTTTTTTTCAATCCGAAAAAGATTATAATTTTAGACCAAGCCGAAACACCACTTCATAACTTATCATTAGAAATTTTTAGTTTGAATCATGCGATTGAATTTGAAACAATAATTGCAGATGTAAGAGATTATGAAATTTTAGAGCAAGTATTTTCCACTTATCGTCCTGATGTTGTATACCATGCCGCAGCTTATAAACATGTTCCAATGATGGAAGAAAATCCATCTCAGGCTATATTTACCAATGTATTGGGAACAAAGAACACAGCCGATTTATCTCAAAAATACGAAGTGGAACGATTGGTTATGATATCGACAGATAAGGCAGTGAATCCAAGTAGTGTAATGGGTGCAAGTAAACGTATTGCCGAAATGTATGTGCAATCCAAACACTATAAAAATAAAATTTTAAAAGAAAAACACACTAAATTTATTACTACACGATTTGGAAATGTTTTGGGATCTAACGGTTCTGTTGTTCCTTTATTTACCAAACAGATTCAAGAGGGAGGTCCGGTTACGATTACGCATCCTGATGTAATTCGGTATTTCATGACCATTCCAGAAGCATGTCAATTAGTTTTAGAGGCCTGTTCTATGGGTAATGGAGGTGAAATTTATATTTTCGATATGGGTCAACCCGTTAAAATAATAGATTTGGCAAAAAAAATGATTCGGTTGGCCGGATTTCAACCCAATAAAGACATTGATATTAAAATTGTTGGATTGCGTCCAGGTGAAAAACTTTTTGAAGAGTTATTAAATGATACCGCCAAAAATTTAGCTACGCATCACGAAAAAATAACTATTACCGAAGAAATATTTGATGAATTTGATGAATTACTTATGCTTATAAATGAGTTAATTGCAATTTCAAAAACGGGTAATAACGATAAAATGGTTGCGGTAATGAAAAAAATTGTTCCAGAATTTAAGAGCATGAACTCCATATTCGAAACACTAGACATTGACGTAAATGATTTTTATGTTAACACAAAATAAGCCAGTTTATAAAAGACTTTTAATATATTTGCATTGTTAGTTAAAATCCCAATAAATGAAAAATTATTACATTATATTTCTTTTGGTTGCCTTATTATTTTCCTCTTGTGTGCCAAAACAACAAATACTTTATTTACAAGGTTCTCAAAATTCAGAAAATAGTTCGACAAATTATGAACCTTTAATTCAAAAAGATGATTTATTATTTATTAATATTTCCTCAAGTCAGGCAGAAGCAGTAGCACCATTTAATTTAGATTCACAATCTAAAGATATAAGTTCATCGACTAGTGGTTTTTCAAATCAAAAACAAACGTATCTGGTAGATAATTTGGGTAATATAGAGTTTCCAATTATTGGAACACTAAATGCTGCCGGTTATTCAATCAATGAATTTCGAGATTTGTTAAAGTTGAAATTAAAAGATTTTGTAAGTGATGCTGTAATAAATATCAGAATCGTAAATTTTAAAGTCACGGTTACCGGTGAAGTAGGCCAACCAGGTGTGGTTTCTACCAGTAGTCAGCGATTTACTTTATTTGATGCACTTGCAATGTCTGGAGATCTTACTCTCTACGGTAGAAGAGATAACATCCTAATTGTAAGAGATTTTCAAGGATCAAAAAGCTATAATAGAGTCGATATCACCAAAGCTGATTTTGTTAATTCTCCGTTTTATTATTTAGATCAAAATGATTTAATTTATGTTGAACCAAGAAAAGCAAAAATTGATGGCACCGCAATTGGAGCCAATATCCCTTTTATCGTTTCTATAGTTGGAATATTATTAACCACAACTCTTATATTGACAACGAAATAATATGCTGACTCCGTTACCAATTAGTGAACAATCTAAAAGCGAAATAAATTTTAAAGACCAAATATTTACGTATTTAATATATTGGAAATGGTTTTTATTAAGTGTTTTGATATGCATATTAGCAGCAAGTATTTATTTGCGTTATTATGTTATGGAATATGGCGTTAATGCTTCTATACTTATTAAAGATGAGAAAAAAGGAGGTACAAGTGAATTGTCTGTTTTTAGTGATTTAAATATTTTTTCTGGAAGAAGTAATGTTGATAATGAAATCGCAATTATTAAATCAAGAACATTATCACAAAATACCGTTAAAGAGCTCGATCTCGATATTTCCTACTTTAGTGAAGGCAGAGTAGTGAACAGAGAAATCTATCAAGACACTCCATTTAAAGTTATTTTCGTTAATAAATCGAAAGATTATTATGAGAGAGATACTGTTTTTACGATATCAAAAGTAGACAACAAAAAATTTATCTTATCCGACGCTCAAAAAGGGAATAAAAAACTATTCCTTTTCGGAAAAAACATTCATTCTTCTTTAGGCGATTTTATTGTCCTTAATAACCAGAAAAAAAATTCGGGTGATGTATTTGTAGTTAAAACGTCTTTAGAAAAAAAAGCGGTAGTATTTGCTAGTAGATTGGGTGTTTTCTCTCAAGAAAAAACAAATATTATTAATCTTTCTATAAGTGACCCTGTTTATAAAAAAGGATTGGATTATCTTGACGGATTAATTGCGCAATTTAATATTGACGCCACTAAAGATAGAAGTGAAATTGCCAAAAGTACAGAGTTATTTATTAATCAACGATTAGAAGTAATTACGAATGAATTAGAAGGAGTAGAGAAAGATGCTGAAAATTATAAAAAAGGCAATCAACTGACTAACCTAGAGGCAGATGCGCAAATGAATCTTCAAATGCAATCGGAATATCAAAAGCAACTAATCACCGCCGAAACTGAAATTAAGGTGGCAGAGTACATGCTTATAGAAGTTAAAAAAAGCAAAGATTCCGATTTATTACCTTCTAATGTTGTGAGCTCTGCACAATCTTCAAGTAATTATATTAATCAGTATAATGAATTGGTTTTAAAAAGAAAAAAAATAGCACAAACAGGTACCAATGCCAATCCAGTTATACGAGATATTGACAATCAATTAAACAGTTTAAAAATAAATATTACCGAAAGTTTAAAATCAAGAATAAACGATTTAGTTATTAATAAAAGAGATATTAGTGGTCAAAGTAATGTTTATAAAGGAAAAATTGGACAAGTTCCAACTCATGATAAAATAATCAATTCGATTGATAGACAACAAAATATTAAACAATCATTGTTTCTTTATTTACTTCAAAAAAGAGAAGAAACTCAAATATCACTTGCGGTAACATCTCCAAAAGCAAAAATTATTGATAGTGCCTATTTAACAGGTCCAGTATCACTACCTCGAAATATATTTTACTTGGTCGCATTAGCTTTAGGATTACTAATTCCGTTTTTAGTCATATTTTTAAAGCATTTATTTGATACTAAAGTAAAAAACAGACATGATATCGAATCTAAAGTTTCTATTCCTTTCTTAGGCGATTTACCACGATCAGAAAATAATGAAGTAATAAAATCGAATAGTCGTTCTAGTGCATCAGAAGCCATTCGAATGATTAGAACCAATCTCGATTTTATGTTGGCTCATGTTCCTGAAGATAAGTGCAAAACGATTTTTGTTACGTCTTCCATTCCTAAAGAAGGGAAAACTTTTTTTGCAGTTAACTTAGCTACAACAATTGCTTTCTCTGGAAAGAAAGTATTAATAATAGGTTTGGATATTCGAAATCCAAAAATGGATAAATACATCGATATTCCTTCTAAAGGTGTAACCAATTTCCTTTCTAAATCGAATGAAAGTATTCACGATTATATCGTTCCGGTTAAGGATTTTACGAATTTCTTTGCCTTACCATCGGGTGTTGTGCCACCAAATCCTGTAGAATTGTTGATGAACAACAAAATAAACGAAATGTTTGAAACGTTGAAAAAAGACTATGATTATATTGTTGTTGATACGGCTCCGGTAAATGTAGTAACCGATACCATTTTAATTGCTAAAAATGCCGATGCATTTGTTTATATTGTTAGATCAAATGTCTTAGACAAAAGGATGTTGAAATTTACTGAAGCCTTGTATAAAGAAAACAAGTTGCCAAATATGTCTATTGTTCTTAATGATACCGATATTCAAAGATCATATGGTTATGGCTACGGTTACGGTTATGGCTACGGTTATGGCTACGGATATGGTTACGGCTATGGTGTAGATGTGGAGAAAAAATCGTTTTTTCAAAGACTCTTTCCCAAAAAAGACAAATCTAAGACTTAAAAATTTTATTATTTTCTATTGCATTTATTAAATTAGGATAGTCTTTTAAGACAATTCTATTACTAAATGCTTTGATATGATTTTCGTGATGAACATCAGAACCCACAAAGTCGTACATCTCATTAAGAAGTAATTTTTTGGTCAGTGAAACTACTCCCATACCATAATAGCCAACAGTAGAAAGCAAGTTCAACTGAAATAAGCAACCCGCATTTTTTAGTTTATGATATTCCTCAAAATGAGGATAGTAAAACAAGTACCGCTCTGGATGTGCTAATACTGGAATATATCCTGCCAGTTGCAATTCAAATATCATATCATACAACTGATGCGGCGCATCGAGGTACGACATTTCTACTAAAACATAATTGTCTTTTAATGTTAAAAGGGAATCGCCTCTTTTTATCATATCAAAGAAAAAACTATCCAACATGTATTCTGCTGATGCTGATTTGATTACTAGTTCTTGGGATTCATTTCTTAATAATGACGCAGTTTCATGATATTTTATTTCAATACTTTGTTTGGTGTTGTTCCAAACTGAATTAATAATATGCGGAGTTGTGATAAACTCTTTTACTCCGATTGTTTTAAGTTGTGAGATTAACGAAATAGTATCTTCAATTGTTGCTGCTCCATCATCTATTCCGGGAAGTAAATGAGAATGAATATCGATATAATCATTTGGGATTAAATCTTTTAAAAAAGGCTTGTTTTTTTTGAAGAAAAGCAAAGTGTAAATTTGTTAATAACCGATTAATAAATAGTACTCAAAAGTATGAAAATCTAAGTTAATACTACTACCAAATCACTATATTTGCTTATATCAAGAGATAAAATAAATTTTAATAATTTGAATTTATTCTAATGAAGAGTACTCAAGAATCGCAAGATTGGGATTTAATTATTAAAGGTCATACCTCACTTTTTGATATAAAATTTAATGATCTTTGGCGGTACAGAGATTTGTTACTACTCTTTGTCAAAAGAGATTTTGTGAGCTTTTACAAGCAAACCATTCTAGGCCCGCTTTGGTTTTTTATTCAACCTATTTTCACAACACTGGTTTTTACTTTTGTTTTCGGAAACCTTGCCGGAATAAGCACAGACGGTTTACCGCAACAACTTTTTTATTTAGCCGGAATAACATCATGGAATTACTTTTCGGATTGTTTAACGAAAACAAGTACTGTTTTTAAAGACAATGCATCTATTTTTGGGAAAGTCTACTTTCCCAGACTAATTATGCCATTAAGTATTATCGTAAGTAATCTGGTGCGTTTTGGCGTGCAATTGTTGTTGTTGTTGTTTATGATGGGCTATTTCTATTTTTTTCCGGTAGAAGGCTCCCATTTTCACGTTACGTATGCCATTGCTTTTTTTCCGTTATTACTGCTTTTAATGGCTTTATTGGGATTGGGAATCGGATTAATAATTACAGCAATAACAACAAAATATAAAGATTTAACCTTTTTAATAACCTTCGGTGTGCAATTATTGATGTATGCTACAACCGTAATTTATCCGTTAAGTTATGCACGAGAAAAAGGATATGCAAACATAGTTGAGCTAAATCCGATGACCGGAATTATAGAAGCGTTTCGTTTTGCATTTCTCGGCAAAGGAGAGTTTACTTTTTGGAGTATAGGATATTCTGTCTTAGTCACAATTGTTGTTCTATTCTTAGGAATACTGATTTTCAATAAAACAGAGAAAAACTTTGTAGATACTATTTGATGCTGTAGTTAAGATTGAGGTTAAGGTTAAGGATGAGGAAAAGAGTTAAAAATAGAATAGTATGAAGTATTCAAGTTTTGAAGAAATGCCAGTTTGGATAGATGCAATGGATTTATCAGTTGCTATTTTTGATCTGACAGTTAATTTACCTCGATGTGAAGATTATGGTTTGACAAGTCAGATTCGTAGGTCGGCAACTTCAATTTCAGCTAATTTAGCAGAAGGTTTTGGTCGAAGTACAAATTTGGATAAAGCCAGATTTTATAGTATAGCTCGTGGCAGTGCGTTTGAAACCATTAATCATTTAATTTACGGAAATAAAGTTGGATATTTTGAATCACAAACAGTTGAAAGATTAAAAAACGATTTAAGAAAAAGTATATATGACCTAAACAAAATCATAAACTATCTAAGAACTCAATCTCAATCTCAACCTTAACCTCAACCTAAAACGTCAACATCTAATCTAATGTCAACTATTATAAAAGTCGAAAATCTTTCAAAAGCGTACCAAATCGGTCAGATTGGTACTGGTACTTTTTCCCGTGATTTAGAACGTTTTTTTGTCACTAAATTGCTAGGAAGAGAAGATCCATTTTTAAAAATTGGAGAAACCAACGACCGAAGTACCAAAGGCGTAAGCGATATCGTTTGGTCGTTAAAAGATATCAATTTTGAAATCAATCAAGGTGATGCTGTTGGAATTATCGGCAAAAACGGAGCTGGAAAAAGCACGTTGTTAAAAATACTGTCCCGAGTTACAAGTCCAACTACAGGAGAAATTAAAGTCAAAGGAAAAATCGCAAGTTTACTCGAAGTCGGTACGGGTTTTCATCCTGAATTATCAGGAAGAGAAAATATCTACCTAAACGGTGCCATCCTCGGAATGCGCAAAAAAGAAATCACTCGAAAACTAGATGAAATCATCGATTTCTCTGGAGTCGAGCGTTACATCGATACACCTGTAAAACGCTATTCCTCCGGAATGTATGTTCGCTTAGCCTTTGCAGTTGCCGCGCATCTCGAAAGTGAAATCCTAATTGTAGATGAGGTTTTAGCAGTTGGCGATGCCGAGTTTCAAAAGAAATGCCTCGGTAAAATGGGCGATATTAGCAAAAATGAAGGAAGAACCATTTTGTTTGTCAGTCATAATATGGCGGCAATTTCCTCATTAACAAGCAATGTTTTATTGATGAATAACGGATTGTGCTCTGAAAAATTACCAGCAGAAGTAGGAATAGAACGGTATCTAAAAACCGATTTTACGAAAAATATTGATTTCGCCAACCGAAGAACGATAAGCGATGTGTACATTGACGCAATCCAATTAAACCATCAAAATAATATGACGGTTCAGATTGTAGCGGGAAGTAATTTACAAATGAAATTCCGATTCAATCGACCGCTTTCAGAAAGCGATGCCAAATTTGTTGATTTTTACGTCGTTTTTAAAAACGAATTGAGTGTGCCCATTTTTACGATATCCAATCGCTATGATAAAGATTTTAAAATCACCAGTCAAGCTGGAATAGTAACGCATATCGAATGTAATTTACCAACTTTTAGTTTAGTCGAAGGAAGTTATTCAGGAACCGTTTGGATGGCATACAAAAGCGAATTTTGTGATGAAATTTTAGATGCTTTCGAAGTGCAAGTCGTTTCATCCGACTTTTATAAAACCGGAAAAATGCCAGTCAGTAGAAAACACGGTCCATTTTTAATACAACAAAACTGGAATACATTATAATGAAAAGTAAGATAAAGGAATTTTTATACAAAAGATTAAACGTTAGTTTTTCTAAAGCTGGGGATGATATTCAGTTGTATAAACTTATCAATAATGATTCTCCAGGAGTATATGTTGATGTCGGTTGTTGGCATCCTGTAAAAGCATCCAACACCTATTTTTTTTATCACAGAGGATGGAAAGGAATTTGCATCGATCCGAATCCAGAATTAATTCCGCTATACAAGCAACTTCGTCCAAAAGATATATTTGTCAATGCCGGAATTAGCGATTCTAAAATACCTTTAGATTATTACATGCTGAAAGAAAGTTCGATGAATACGTTTAGTTACGATTTTTTGGTAAAACACCAGCTCGATTCACAGATTTTAAATACTTTTAAGGTTCCAATGTTTTCGTTAAAGGAAATTTTGGATAAAAATCTAAAGGAAAACGATCGATTGGATTTTTTTGATATCGATGTAGAAGGATTTGATTTAGAAGTTCTTAAAACAAACGACTGGAATAATTACCGACCAAAAGTTATTGTAATCGAATCGGATAATGCTTTAAAAGAAGATATTAATTCTGAAATCGTAAACTATTTACAAGACGTGAATTATAAGTTAATAGGAAAATCAATCATTAATGGCGATTTGGGGAATTTGTTTTTGATTGATAATAAACTGTAAAAAGTATGTATAAAACAACACTATTAGTTACCGGCGGAGCGGGAAATGTAGCCAGCGCATTGGTAAAAAAACTCACAGAAAATAAAGACAACTTTATTGTTATTGTCGATAATTTGTCGACTGGCGATATCAAAAAAATCCCCAATTGTGATAACGTAAAATTCATCAAGGGAAATGTGAATGAGTACGACGATATTGTTCCCATTTTTGGACGATTTAATTTTGATTATGTATTTCATTTTGCAGCAGTAGTAGGTGTTAAACGAACACTGGAAAATCCAATTATGGTGTTGAATGATATTGTTGGTATCAAAAATATACTTTCATTATCCAAAAACACAATGGTAAAAAGAGTATTCTACTCGAGTTCATCTGAAGTGTATGGCGAACCTTTTGAATTTCCACAAAATGAAAAAACAACACCACTAAACTCTAGATTGCCCTACGCAATTGTAAAAAATGTTGGCGAAGCTTTTTTCAAATCCTATTACCAAGAATACGGTTTAGATTACACCATTTTCAGATTTTTCAACACGTACGGACCCAATCAAAGTGAAGATTTTGTGGTGCCACGATTTTTAAAAGCGGCTTTAAAAAATGAACCCATTTATTTGTATGGCGACGGCTTGCAAACCCGATCGTTTTGTTATGTCGATGATAATGTGGACACTTGTGTTGCCATTTTAAATGAAAAACAATGCATTAACGATGTGATTAATGTAGGAAGCGACAAAGAACAAACGATTTTATCTTTAGCACAAACGATTATAAATATCACCAATTCCAAAAGTGAAATTATTCATTTGCCACCTTTGATAGAAGGAGATATGGCGAGACGCTGTCCCGATACTTCAAAAATGAAAAAAGTGCTAGGAAGAGAATTGGTGTCTTTAGAAGACGGAATTTTAAAATTAGTCGATTACTACAAAAATAAATAAACTATGAGAGCAGGAGTAAATCCTACCAAAGGAGGAAAGCTCATCGATAGAGAGGAGTGTCATCACCGAATAGTTATACCTGTTCATATTCCAAATGAAGAGGGTTATTTTAAAGATGCCTATAAAATTTTTGAAATGGGATTGTTTTCCATACTAAAAACAACCATTTCAAAAGTAAAAATATCGGTTATCAGTAATAAATGTTCCGATGAAATAAACGCGCGACTATTACAGCTTTACGAGAAAAAGCACATCAACGAATTAATTATTGAAGAAGAAGGAATCGGCAAAATAAACAGTATTTTAAAAGCAATACGAACGGTTGAAGAGCGATTAATCACGATTACCGATGCGGATGTTTTGTTTTTAAATGGTTGGGAAGATGCCGTAGTTGACGTTTTTAATTCGTTTCCAAAAGCGGGAGCGGTTTGCCCAGTTCCTGTTTTTAGAAAACATTTTGATTTAACACGAAATATATGGTTCGACCATTTCTTTTCGGATAAAATCCGTTTTTTGCCCGTTAAAAATCCGGTTGCCTTAGAACAATTTGCCAAAAGCATTGGTTGGGAATGGCTCGAAAAAGAATGGAATGACGTTATCGGGACTTTAAAAGCCAAAGACGGAACCATAGCTGTTTTGGGTTGCCCACATTTTGTTGCAACCTACAAAAGAGAAGTTTTTGATCAATTACCAAAAGGGAATAGCATTTATAAAGTGGAAGGCGATAGTGAGTTTTTATTTACGGATGAGCCCGTTTTAAAAATGGGAGGTTACCGTTTGGCATGCTATGATAATTATGCGTACCATCTCGGAAATGTTCATGAAAGTTGGATGGATGACGCCTATAAAAATTTGAAGGAAGTTCCGAAATCTGTTATTAATTATTCGTATTTGAATACTTTAAAACCGAGTATATTCAAGTACCATTTATCAAGTAAAGTCATAAAAAGACTATTCAAAAATAATTTTATTTTAAGAACGACTTTGGCTAAAAAAGGATTGACAAAAGAACAAATATTCAATTTTTTGGAAAAGAAATATTTTTAGATATAAATTAGAAAGTAAAAAAAATGGAAATCAAAAAAAGTGTAAAAAAGCTACTGTATTTTTTCAAGAAGCAGCCACACAAATCAACACTTTACGATACGTTTTGGGTGCAAAAAGTGCCGATATACCATATTCAAGATCGGTTTGTTTTTTTTGAAAATATCGTAAAAGATAAAAGCATTTTACACTTGGGATGCAATGATTGGCCGATCTTCAAACCCGAATACAATCTGCATATTAAACTTGCAAAATATGCCAAATCGCTCCACGGATTTGATGTTGATTTAGAAGGAATCGAAAATTTACGACAGTATGTCAATCAAGAATACTACTCGCAATTTTCTCAAGTAAAAGGAAATAAATACGACGTTTGCTTAGTACCAGAAACTATCGAACATGTTGATGATGTTAAAACTTTTTTAGAAGGCTTATCCACTGTTGACGCAACGGTTTTTTACATATCAGCTCCCAATTGCTTTGCAAAAAAACATATCGAAAGAAATTTTTATGGCGAAAAGGAATTTGTCGAAGTCGTGCATCCCGATCACAATTGCTGGTACAGTCCGTATACTTTAAAAAATCAAATTGAAAAATATTCGAATCTAAAAGTTGATCAAGTTTTTTTATTAGAAAACGATACCATGGTGTGTTGTAAAGCGTCAAAAAAATAAGTGTATGTTTTTAAAAATAAAGAAATAATCAAATATTGCTTATACACGGTTTACGCAATACTTAATTATTTTTCTTTTGTTTTGGCATTTAAAAGAGCTGTAAACAAAGCGGAAATCGTTTTTTTCTTTCCGTATTACCACACTGGCGGCGCCGAAAGAGTTCACATAGATATACTGAACGCCATTAAAAACAAGAATTGTATAGTTGTTTTCACACATCATTCAGCAACACAAAATTTTTACAACGCATTTCAAAGTGCCGCTACTTTATTCGAAATCAATCCAATACTAAATAAAAGAATTTCATGGGTAAGCAATTTACTTACCAAAACCATTGTAAATGCCATCAATCAAAGCAAAACTGTAGAAACCGTTTTTGGATGCAATACATTTTATTTTTATCAAATCATTCCAAAAATAGATTCTAAAATTCAAATCGTTGATTTATTTCATGCATTTGCAGAAAACGATTCGAGAGTTACAGAAATTGCAGTGTCTGCACCAATCGTTGACCGCCGAATTGTCATCAATCAAAAAGCCAAAAAAGATATTTCAGAATTTTATAAATTGCATGGTGTTCATCAGAAGTACATTCAAAAGATCACTGTCATTCCAAATGGGATAGTGATTAACGAAAATTTTATTCCAAGTAAAGATGTGAATACTATCAAAATTGGTTTCATTGGCAGATGGTCACCTGAAAAACGTCCTGAACTGTTTTTGCAAATAGCTCAAAAACTATCTCAGAATAATCCAGAATTTTCATTCGTAATGGCGGGAACCGGAATGAAAAGCAATACAGCCGAAATTGAAAAAGCAGGCGTTACTTTTTTAGGAGAAATCACCGATGCAACATCTCTAAACAAGTTGTACTCCGAATTGCATTTTTTAATTATACCATCAGTTTACGAAGGTTTTCCAATGGTAATTATGGAAGCGATGCATTTTGGCGTTATTCCAATTGCTACGAATGTTGGTGGTATTAGTGAACACATAACCCATTATGAAAACGGAATTTTAGTCAGCGAAACGAATGAAAATGCTATAGTTGATGCAATTTGTAACGCTATTTTAGAGTTAAACCAGAACGCGAAACTAAAAGAAACTATAATGAACAGTGCTTTAAATTACGCAAAAAATAATTTCAACATCGAAAGTTTTAACACATCGTATCAATCTATTTTTGCTAAACAACAATGAAAATTCTAATGGTAGCCATCCCGAATCAACACTTTTTTCAATGGGTAAACCAATTGGAAGCATCGGGTTGTGAGGTGTATTGGTTTGACATCACTGCTAGTGGAAATTCTGTTGAACGCATAAATTGGGTAAAACAAATTCGAAATTGGAAGCAGAAAATAAAGTATCCATTCAGAATGGGTATCAAGAAAAACTTTCCACGGTTGTATAATTTAATTCAAAAAAACAACGAGAACAATGTCGAAGTTGCTTTTCAAAAAGTAATCAATGAAATCCAACCCGATGTCGTGCATTGTTTTGAAATGAAACTCACCGGTTTGCCAATTTTAAACGTGATGGAAAAACATTCCGATATAAAGTTCCTCTATTCTTCTTGGGGCAGCGATATCTTTTACTTTAAAGAAATGAGTGTCAAAAAGGAAGCAGTTAACCAATTTTTAAACAGGGTTGATTTTCTAATTACCGATTGCCAACGCGATTATATCATCGCTTTGCAAAACGGATTTAAAAATACGTTTCTCGGCGTTTTTCCAGGAAATGGCGGAATAGCAATAAACACCAACGAACCAACCGAATTTCAAAATCGAAATACCATCATAATTAAAGGATATGAAGACGGAGTTGGTAAAGCAATTCAGGTTTTGGAAGCGTTAAAAAAAGTGCCAATAAAGGCTATTGATAACTATAAAATTGTTGTTTTTAGCGCTGATGCGGAAGTTAAAAACAAGTTGAAAATGGAGGCTTTTTTTCAGAATTTAAATGTCACCGTTTTTGATAGAAATCGTTTTTTGCACAATAATAAGTTGCTTGCGATTATGCAAAAATCGCTTCTTTATATCGGAAATAGTATTTCTGACGGAATGCCAAACACACTGCTAGAAGCTATGGCAATGGGCGCTTTTCCGATTCAATCCAATCCAGGAAATGTGACGCAAGAAGTGATTGAGCATGGTAAAAACGGATTCATAATCGACAATCCTTTAGACACAGATGAAATTGCTCGATTGATTACGGATGCAATATCCGATGAAAAATTGCGATACGAAGCGTATCATTACAATTTGGATTTTATAGAAAAAAATTACAATAGAAAGCAACTTAAAAACAAAATAGTCGATTTATACAAACACCAAATAGCACAATAATACATGGAAGTTTCGATACTTATTGTCACTAAAAACAGACCCAATGAATTGCGTTTGACTTTAAACAAATTAAAGTCGAATATCAATATTGCTGTTCACGAAGTCTTGGTTTTTATTGATGGTTGTAGCGAAACAGAAAAGCTTATTAGTGAGTTTGATTGGGTTTCTTGGGAAGTTTCCGAAAAAAGCATCAGTGCTTCGCCAGCAAGAAATAAACTGTATCAAAAAGCCATTGGGAAATTTTTTATCGGATTTGACGATGATGCACATCCTGTAAATGCCGACTTTATTCAACTCGTAAACGAAAAATTCAATACTGATTCCGAAATTGGGATTATCGCTTTTCAAGAAATTAAAGGCGTTTTTAATTCGGATAATGAAGTGTTGGAAAATTCTAATCGCACCAAAGAAAACTATTTTGTAAGTGATTTTATTGGAAGCGGATTTACCATACGAAAAGATGTCTATCAACAAACCAATGGTTTCCCAAATTGGATTGATATTTACGGCGAAGAACCGTGTTTGTCGATTGAAGTACTCGATTTGGGATTTAAAATTTTATATACTTCTGAAATAGTCGTCAACCACAGAGTCAATAGGGAAAATCGTTTATTACAAGGAAGGAATTATTTTAGATTTGAAAAGCAACTCAAAAATGTTTTTTACTATTACTTGGTATATTATCCAAATCCAATGCTAAAAATTATTAAATTGCTCTATCATAATTTTAAAAAATATGGCTTAAAAGATTTTACTTACTTTAGATTGTATTTTAAATCGATATTTATTGTTATAGGAAACTTATTTTATATTTTAAAGTATAGGAAACCCGTAAAAACTGCCACATTGAAACGTATGAGAACTTTTAAAAGTATTCAATATTAAAAAGCAAAAAAATGAAAAAGATAGGATTTATTCCACTTCGAAAAGGATCCAAAGCAATTGCTGGAAAAAATAAGAAAAAACTACTGGGAAGACCCTTGTTTACTTGGGTTTTAACCGAAGCATTGTTTTCAAAATTGGATATCATTTATGTTTTTACCGACGATGAAGAAATAATCAATTTTATTACCAACGAATACCACTGGACAACCAAAGTAAAAGTCATTCATCGCAATGAGATAAATGCCAACGACACTGCTTCAACCGAAAGTGCGATGATCGAATTTTCAGAAAAAATAAACCACGATTACGATTTGCTTTGTCTGCTGCAAGCGACGTCACCTTTAACACTTTCCAACGATATTAATAATGCGATTGCTAAAATTGAAAATGAAAATTTTGACTCGGTGGTGAGTGTGGTTAAAACCCATCGGTTTGTGTGGAATACAGATGGGACTCCACAAAATTACGACATCTATAAAAGACCAAGACGACAAGATTTTAATGGATTACTCATCGAAAACGGTGCGATCTATTGTACCAAAAAAGAAGCGTTTTTAAAATCCAAAAATAGAGTTAGCGATACCATCGCAACCGTGGAAATGTTAGAAGAAACACTTATAGAAATAGATTCACAAACCGATTGGACCATCGCCGAAAATTTACTTATTGAAAGACAAAAACGACAAAAAAAATCCAATAAAATTGATTATTTGGTGCTCGATGTGGATGGTGTTTTTACGGATGGCGGTGTGTATTACAGTGCCGATGGCGAACTTACCAAGAAATTTGACATGCGCGACGGAATGGGTTTAGAAATCATCCGGCAAAATAATGTTGAGGTTGTTGTAATTACATCTGAAAATTCGGAACTCGTAGCTAAACGAATGCAGAAACTAAAAATTGCAAACACTTTTCTGGGAGTAAAAGACAAATTTTCATTTCTAAAACATTTTCTTCAAGATAAAAATAGTAGCTTTGATGCTGTTGCTTATGTAGGCGATGACGTCAACGATTTAGCGAATTTGTGCAGTGTTGGTTGGTCATTTGCTCCGTTTAATGCCACCAATATTGTAAAAAATAACGTTGATGTTGTGCTAACGAAATCATCCGGAAACGGAGCCATAAGAGAAGTCTGTGAATTTATTTTAAACTATAATAAACGATATGAACAGTTATAAAAAACCTTTCGTAATTGCCGAAATTGGTTGCAATCACACAGGCGAAATGGAGATTGCAAAAGAGTTAATAAAAATTGCCAAAATTTTCTGTAATGTCGATGCGGTAAAGTTTCAAAAAAGAAATAATATCGAACTGCTTACCGAAGAACAATATAACGCTGCACATCCAAATCCGGCAAATTCTTATGGCGACACATATGGAGCACATAGAGAATATTTAGAATTTAATTTGGAGCAAAATGCCGAATTAAAAAAATATTGTGAAGAAATTGGAATCGTGTATTCGACTTCTGTTTGGGATACAACTTCAGCTAAAGAAATCGCTTCTTTAAATCCGGAGTTTATAAAAATTCCTTCTGCTTGTAATAACAATTATGAAATGTTGGGTTGGCTTTGCGAAAATTACAAAGGTGAAATCCATATTTCTACAGGTATGACCACTAAAAATGAAACCGATGATTTGGTTAAGTTTTTCATCAACGCAGGACGAAACAAGGATTTGGTTTTATACAATTGTACTTCAGGTTATCCTGTAGCTTTTGAAGATGTCTGTCTGTTGGATATTAATTTATTGATTGAGAAATATGGCGATAAGGTTAAACATATCGGTTTTTCTGGTCATCATTTGGGAATCGCTGTTGATATAGCTGCGTATACTTTAGGCGCCAATATTATAGAACGTCATTATACATTAGATCGAACATGGAAGGGAACCGATCATGCAGCGTCATTAGAACCAATGGGTTTGCGAAAATTGACAAGAGATTTAGCTGCTGTATATAAAGCGTTACATTTTAAAAGTCAAGATATTCTCCCTGTCGAGCAAGTCCAAAGAGACAAATTAAAAAATAAGAAGTAATTCATGAATAAAAAAATAGCTGTTTTTTTACCTGACGGAGTAGGTTTGCGGAATTTTGCATTTACGAAATTCAAAGCAATTGGCGACGAAAAAGGATACGAAATCACCTATTGGAACAACACACCGTTTTCTCTTAAAAAAGAACTTGGTTTTGAGGAAATCAAAATCGAAAATCAGAAAATAAATCCACTTACCACAATATTTACACGAGCGAGAAAACGTATTGAACTCAATGTTTTTGATAACAAATTCAACGAAAAAGTATACAATACCTATAATTTCCCACAATCCTACAAAGGGTTGAAAGACGCTTTTAAAAGTGTTGCTGTAGATGTTTTGGTTTTTTTTTGTTCGAACGATTTCGGAGTAAATTTTGTTAGAAATACCATCAAAAAACTGGAGCGAAAGTCACCAAAGTACCGATATTGCAAACAGCAATTAGAACAAAACCAACATGATTTTATTTTTTGTACCAATCAAAGACCTTCTCACGCAATTGCTCCAATTTTAGCAGCACAAGATCTAGGAATACCAACATCAACCTTTATTTTTTCGTGGGATAATCTACCAAAAGCTACTACTTTGGTCGAAACCGATTATTATTTTGTGTGGAGTGACCACATGAAAAGAGAGTTGTTGATGTACTGTCCGTATGTAAATCCAGATAAGGTTTTAGTTACCGGAACACCACAATTTGAAAGTCATTTTGATAATTCACTTTTGCAATCTAAAGAAGATTTTTTCAAAACGCATCATTTAGACAACGAAAAAAAATACATATGCTTTTCGGGTGATGACATTGTAACTTCGCCTTTAGATCAATACTATTTAGAGGATTTAGCATTATCCGTAAGGGAATTAAACAATCAAAATTATAATCTTGGAATTATTTACCGAAAATGTCCAGTTGATTTTACTGATAGATACATTACCATTATTGAAAATTATAAAGACGTAATTGTTGTTATCGATCCGTTATGGAGGCCAGTCGGAACCAGTTGGAATGAAATTATGCCAACCAAAGAAGATTTCGCATTGCAGTCAAATATTTGCGAACATACCGAATTTGTCGGCAACATTGCATCGTCAATGGTATTCGATTTTGTGGCACATAATAAATCGTGTTTGTTTTTTGATTATGAACAACCTCAATTGAAAAAAGGAATTCGAGATATCGGTCAGAATTACAACTACATTCATTTTCGTTCGATGCCTTCTAAAGATGCGGCATTATTTGTTTATTCAAAAAAGGAGTTGACAGCAATAGTGAGAAATATTCTTGACGGAAAACAATCCAATGTTACTGAAGGAAAAAAATGGTTTGATGTTGTAGTTGGAGCACAACCGACGCAATCTTCTCAAAATATTTGGAATGCTATTGATACTATTTTAAAAAATTAGCTATGTTTTTTGAGACTTTTTACGTTATTAAATATAAAATTGTAAAATAAATGAAACTTTTTAATTCAAAAAATTGGTTGTTTTTTTTATTTGTTTGTTTTGCATTTCTTATTAAATGCTACTTATTATTTCAAATACACAATAATAACTTTTCAGATGAAATTGTCTATAACAATGGTGATGCTGGGCATTATCTTAAAATAGCAAAAAACATACATGATTTTCATGTATACTCGGATAATAATTCGATAATTCCAACAGAAAATGCAACATGGCGTCCTCCTTTTTGGCCTTTTTTACTATCATTATTTTTTATTTTCACAAGCAATATTTTTTATTTATTACTGATTAAAGTAATCTTAGAATTTATAATCGTGCTTGGATGTTTACTTTTATTCAAGCGAAAGTCAGAATTAAAAACGGTACACTTTTTACCTTTTTTTTTAATTTTAATTGAACCATATTATTTAAAATATTCAACAACATTTCTTTCCGAAAGTATCACTTCAGTTTTAATTTTTATATTAGTCATAGTATTTATAAATCTTAATTTAACAAAAAGACATACTGTATTTGTTCCAATTGTATCAGGTTTGATACTATTATGCCATCCAGTTTCTGCTTTTTTTGTTCTTTCAATGGTCACTATATATTTATTAATAAATGTTAGACATAATTTCAAAATAGCAGTTTTGCATGGTTTACTTTTTTGTTTAATAATTACATCATGGACCTATAGAAATCACATAACTTTTAATCAAGGATTTTATCTTACAGCATCACAAGGAGCAACATTTTCTAAAGGTTGGAATGAAAAAGTATGTAGCCAATTTACAAATGTTGATGGTGATTTGGCAGATGAATCCATTAATTTAAAATATGTAAATAAAAAAATAACTACAACCGCAACTATTTCTGTTTTAGAATTAAGTCATCTTTATAGAGAAGGTACTTTAAATTATATCAAGACATTAAGTTTAAAAGAAACCTGTCAAATTGCTCTAAAAAAATTAAAATCGAATTTCAATCCATTCCCCGAGAAACCGAAGTCAGGTATTTTAGAAACAGCAGAAATATTTTTCAGAATAGTATATTTAATTTTATTTGTACAGCTTTTATTTAGAATTTTTAATAAAGAAAAAATAAATTTTGAGAAAGAAGGAGATAGGGTTTTTATGGTTGTATTTTCCGTTTTGTTGGGTCAAATAGTTATGTCTATATATGTTTATACTGGATTTAGGTTTAACGCTGTTTATTCCCTCGTTTTACTATTTTGTTTCCTATATATAAATACTAATTGGTTGTATTTTCAAAAATCAAAAATAAAAATGTTGCGTAATAAATAGAATTCTAAAATACTCGTATTGAAATCATTTGCTTTTTTTGTACTAAAAATTTTGTTTTTAGTGGCTTTTATTGCCGCGGCATTTGATTTTATGTATACCTACGCTTATGCAGAATTGATAAATACTTCGAAATTTCAATACATAAAAAATCAAAAAGGAAAGAAAATAGATTATGCTTTTTATGGATCTTCAAGAGTTGTAAATCATATAAATCCTATAGTTATAGATTCCTGTTTGCATAGAAATAGTATAAATTTCGGCACTATTGGTGCAACTCCAAAAGATATTTTTACGATACTAAAATTGACAGATTATTATAAAATTAAAGTCGATTCTGTTTTTATTCAATCGGATTACTATTATAATAATATAGAAAGATCAAGTTTCTTATACATAGAAATGCTTCCTTACATTAGGGAAAATTATATTATTAAAGCCTATTATTTGGGTGAAAATGATTTTATTTTTTTGTATTATGTTCCGTTTTACAGGTATTGTAGAAGTGATTCTAAATTAGGAATAAGAGAATTATTGGCCTCGTTAATGAGAAATAATGAATTTGAAAAAAATAAAGGATTCCTTTCCCAGAAAGGTTTTGGAGAAAAATGGCAAAGAGAATTGCCCAATTATATCAGAAATGAAAATGTGTATAATTCAAAAACTATTGCATTTTTAAATCAAAGAAAATACAAGTATATGTTTTATATTGCTCCTTTCAGGTACGATACTAAAAATATTTATTATGCTTCCTTATTAAAAAAAAAGTATCCCGAATTTTGGGATTTTTCAACAATAATCAAAGAGGATAAAAAATTTGTAAACGGATACCACCTAAACGAAAGTGGTGCTAACGATTTTTCGATACTGTTTGCTACTAAAATTAAAGAAAAACAATAAACACTTATGTTCTTCAACTCGTTATCTTTTGCCATCTTCTTGCCTCTAGTTTTTATACTGTATTGGTTTGTTTTTAATAAAAACAAAACCACTCAAAATGCGATATTAAGTATTGCCAGTTATTATTTTTATTCGTGTTGGGATTGGCGTTTTTTGTTTTTATTGGTATTTTCTACTTTATTGGATTATTGTAGCGCTATTTTGATGGAGAACAGCACAACAAACACTAAACGAAAATTTTGGTTATGGCTGACTATCGGAATCAATTTGGGTTTTTTTGGTGTATTTAAATATTATGATTTTTTCGCACAATCGTTTGCTTTATTGTTACATGGTTTTGGTTTTGAAGTGCATCCACTTTTACTGAAATTAATTCTTCCTGTCGGAATTTCTTTCTATACATTTCATGGATTGTCCTATGTGATTGACATCTATTACAAGCGTATTAAAGTCGAACGCAATTTTATTGACTATTCATTGTTTGTGAGCTATTTTCCACTATTGGTAGCCGGACCAATAGAACGTGCAACGCATTTATTACCACAGCTAAAAGTCAAACGCAATTTTGATTACGAAAAAGCCAAAGAAGGAGTTTATCAAATCATTTGGGGATTGGTTAAAAAAGTAGTTATTGCCGATAGTTGTGCAACCTATGCGAATGCTATTTTTGACAACTACGAATCGATGAACTCATTATCATTACTACTTGGCGCAGTTTATTTTGCATTCCAGATATATGCCGATTTTTCAGGATATTCAGATATTGCTTTAGGAACTTCCAAATTATTCGGAATCGATTTACTACGGAACTTCAATTACCCATATTTTTCAAGAGATATCGCCGAGTTTTGGCGTCGTTGGCACATTTCATTATCGTCGTGGTTTCGAGATTATTTATACATTCCGTTAGGTGGAAGTAGAGGCAACATGGCGATGAAAGTTAGAAATACGTTCATCATCTTTTTAGTCAGTGGTTTTTGGCATGGCGCCAATTGGACGTTTATTGTTTGGGGTTTATTAAATGCCATTTATTTTCTACCATTGTTGCTACAAAGTAAAAACAGATCCAACATGGGTGAAGTGGTTTTGGAATGGAATATTTCCAGCATCAAAACGATTGCAAGTATTTTAACAACATTTTCGATCACTTGTTTGGCTTGGATTTTCTTTAGAGCCAAATCTATTTCAGAGGCAATTGGTTACATTCAGCGAATGTTTACCGATTTTCATTTCAAAAGTCAGTATTTGTCCAACGACCGCTATGCTATTGAATTAATGCTTTTAGTGTTGGTTTTTATTTTTGTAGAATGGAAGAATAGAACTAAAATAGAACCTTTGTCGGGCAAAGCAAGTTGGATAAAAGTGGCTTTGGCTATTATTGCATTATTGACTTTAGGCGTTTATTCTGATTATAAAGAATTTATTTATTTTCAATTTTAATGAAAAAGTTTCTTATTTCAGTCTTGAAAATTGTAATGATTTTATTTTTAATGTTAGTAGTAGCAGATGTTTTTTATACTTATATTTATCTAAATTCTAACAATAGGAATAAGATTCAATATGTTTTTAATTCTGATGCAAAAAAATACGATGTCGTAATCCTTGGTTCATCAAGAGCCAATAATCATTTTGATGCTGAAATGTTTAATAAAAAAGGAATTAAAACCTTTAATTTCGGAACATCTAGTTCACGATTGCAAGAAACCGCTTTGCTCTTAGAATTAATGGTAGAAAGAAACTATCAAATAAAAAATATACTTCTGGAAGTGGATTTAAATATCAACAGCGATAATTATTCAGAAGGAATTAGAGCCGAATTTATGCCTTATATTCACAATTCCGAGACGATAAAAGAATACTATAAAACCATTTCCAACTTTAATCAAATTTATTACATTCCTTTTTACAGATACATTTGTTATGATAGTAAAATCGGATTTAGAGAATTATTTTATGCTACAATACATAAAAAATCGAGCGATTTTCAACATTTCGGATATTATCCTTTGTATAAAAAAAAGAATACCTTGCAATTAGATATCGCAAATTATTATCCAAAAAAGAATAAAAGTTATGAAAGGATAAAAAGCATTTGTAAAAAAAACAATATACATTTAATCGCAGTAACGACGCCAATGTGTTCAGGTTGTAATAACTTTGATTATTTTAAACAGCTTAGTAAATTATATCCGGAAATTCATAATTATGAAAATGTGGTAACAGATAACCAGTATTTCTCAAGTTGTGGACACATGAATGACAAAGGTGCTAAAATATTTACTGGGAAAATCATTTCCGATTTTTTTAAAAAATAGCTATGATAAGTATCGTAATTCGAAATAAAAACGAAGCAAAATACCTCGAAAGAACATTATCAATCTTGACAAAAATGTACAAGAATGATTTTGATGAAATTATTTTGGTCGATAATTATTCGACAGATAATAGTCTTGCTATTGCTAATTTGTATAATTGTAAAGTAATCCTTATCAAAGATTTCACTTACGGAAAAGCATTAAATCTTGGAATTACAAATGCTAAAAACGAATTAATTTTATTGTTAAGTTCACATGCAATTCCGGTTGGAACCAGCTTTTTTAAAAATGCAGTTGCTGTTTTTCAATCGAATAAAAAAGCTGCAGGCATCCGATTTATCAATTCAATTGCAAATTACGAAAGAGCTATTGCAAATAATTTCGAAGTTATAAATCCGCTAACAAACGGATTAATGGCTGGATGTTGTATGATTTCGAAAAACGTTTGGCAAGACTATAAATTTGATGAAGATTTGGCTTTCAGTGAAGATAAAGAATGGTCCAAGCGAGTCATTGAAAACGGTTTCAAAATAGCCGATTGTAATGAAACTTTTTTTTACGATATCGATCGTTCCCAAAGAGCATTGCTAAATCGACACAAAAACGAAACATTGAGTTTTTACATGCTTAATAGTGACAAAAGGTATCCAAATAGCGGAAAATTAATAGTGTCTTTTCTCTATAAAATTGGTTTTTTGAACAACGTGAAGTACTTGAAAAACCTAGTTAATGACTTTAAAAGAGTCGGTATAAATTTCAAAATAAAATCTATTCTTAAGAAAAAAAACGATGAATAGAATAACGAATCTTTATCGGCTTCCAATCCAATCCAGAATTATTATTTTATCCTATTATGTATTTATAGTATTAAGATGTAAACCGACGAACATTCAGAAAGAAAGAAATACTATCTACAATAGTTTAATACATGTCGATGGGAAAATTATTGATGAAACAAAGGAATTATTCAAAATTAAATTTAAAAACACCAACCAAATCGTTATCATTAGAAAAAATCCTTCGAGTGATTTAAATGTTTTTAATCAAGTTTTTAGAGACAACGAATATGCAAAAGTCATCGAACTTTTTAAAGCTAATTTTACTTTTTCCAAGTTAAATATCATTGATGCTGGAGCCAATGTTGGTTATACGTCACTTTTATTCAACAATCATTTTTCAGATGTTTCCATTATTGCCATAGAACCGAGTGAAAATAATTTCCAAATATTGAAAGAGAACATCACACTAAACAAAATCAAGGCAAAGTTGATTCATGGTGGTGTTTGGAGTAAAAATGCGTATTTAAACCTAGTTCGAGATTTTAGAGATTTCTCCGATTGGGCAATTCGAGTGGAAGAAAGTGAAGTTGTTACCGATTTAAAGGCTTATTCTATTTCTGAAATTATAAAAGATGCCAACTGGAAAACCATCGATATTCTTAAAATGGATATTGAAGGTTCTGAAAAAACGGTTTTTGAAAAAGATAGCGACACTTCTTTTTTAAAAATTACAAAATGTATAGCTATCGAAATTCACGATGAATTTGATTGCAGGGATGCGATTTATAAAGTTTTAAATGAATACGGATTTACATTAACAAATGCTGGCGAAACAACCATTGGTATAAACACCAATTTTATAAAAAAATAGTATTTTAAAATGCACATCGCTTTTTTAACACCAGAGTTTCCTCATTCAAAAACCCTTAATTCAGGAGGTTTAGGAACGAGCATCAAAAACTTGGCAGCAGCTTTAGTGAAAAATGGAGAGCAAGTTTCGGTATTTGTTTACGGACAAGATTCGGATGAAATTATAGAAGAGAATGCCCTCAAAATTCATTTAATAAAACAAAAAAAATACGCATTTGCTACTTGGTACTTTTACCGGAAACAACTTCAAAATTACCTACAGAATACAATTAGTAAAGAAAATATTGATATAATTGAAGCGCCAGATTGGACAGGAATTACCGCTTTTATGAAATTCAAAATCCCATTAATTATCCGTTTTCACGGAAGCGATACCTATTTTTGTCATCTCGAAAAGCGAAAACAAAAACTAAAAAATTATTGGTTCGAAAAAATAGCAATTAACAGCGCAAAAGCGTTTATAGCTCCAACTACTTTTGCCGGCGATTTGTCGAAAAAACTGTTCAACATCAGCAACAAAAAAATCGAAACCATTCCGTACGGATTGGAATTGGAGAAGTTTTCCAATGCTGAACCAGAAAGCTTTACCAAAGGAGTAATTTTATATATTGGAACTATTATCAGAAAAAAAGGTGTTTTCGAATTGCCAGAAATTTTTAAAAAAGTGCGATTGAAATATCCAAATGCCAAGTTGTTGATAATCGGAAATGACGCTCACGATATTCAATCGGGAGATGCTTCTACTTGGGAATTGGTTAAAAACGAATTTGATAAAAACGACCTTAAAAATGTAGAATATTTAGGTAAAATCCCCTATCAAGAAGTACAAGAATATATCAAGAAAGCAAATGTTTGTATTTTTCCAACCTACGCAGAGACACTCGGAATGGTTACCATAGAATCGATGGCGATGAACAAAGCAGTGGTGAATAGTAATTTGGGTTGGGCAACCGAACTTATTGATGATTCCCTTAACGGATATTTAGTCCATCCATCCAATCACGATTTGTTTGCGAGTAGAATTTCGGAATTGTTTAATGATGATAAATTATATTCAACTATGGCCCACAATGCCCGATTGAAAGTAGAGGCTAACTTTGATATCCACAAATTGGTTCAAAAAAATTTAGATTTTTATAAAAAAATGCTGCAATAATGATTCTACTGATTCACGATAATAGTAAAATCCTAAAAGTAATATCAAAAGAAAATGATAGCGAATTAAATGGCTATACATCAAATTCCATCGTGAATGGTTTTCTCAAAATCGCTAGTGATTTCCCAAATTCTGTGATTGTTTGGTGTCATGAGTTTTATCTAAATGATCTTAATTTAGAATGTATCCCAACAGTATTTCACCATAAAAGAATCATGGTTTCGTTTAACCCAAATACTAATTTCGGAAAACGAATTGGGTATTTAGAACAATCACCATTTATAAAAATAAATAAAGAAGTGACATACACCACTTGGCAAATGAGCAGTTATGTGGGCGCAATTCACGCTTCGGTTGTTAATGTAATTAAAGAGGAATTTAAACCCGATTCTGATTTTGCATTTTACTTAAATTCGGTGTCGTATTCTTGTATGCCTTTCGGACTTTTCTGTTATTCAGAACCACAACTTTTGAAAAAGCATGCTGTATTTAATGAAGATAGAACAAGCATTTACAGCTCATTTAAATTTGTCAAGCAACATTTAAAAGCCGTTTGGATTTTCATTTTATTTTTGAATATTTTGGTTTTCGAAAATGAAATACCTTTGCTTTCCTTTTTAAAAGCTGCATTTTTTGTCAGAAGAAATAAAACCAATATCGATTTAAGTTCTATAGAAGTCAACTCCGATTTAAAAGTAGTAGACAAAACTTCTATAGATGTAATAATTCCAACTATAGGCAGAAAATTACCTCTTTATGACGTATTGATTGATTTAAAAAACCAAACGATTCTTCCAAAAAAAGTTATAATTGTAGAGCAAAATGCGTTACCAAATAGCACTACCGAATTGGATTATTTAGAAAATGAAAAATGGCCTTTTGCAATTAAACACATTTTTACACATCAGTTAGGCGTTTGTAATGCCAGAAATGTAGCTCTGAATGAAGTCGAAAGTGAATGGGTGTTTTTTTGTGAAGACGATTGCCGATTTGAAAGCGATTTAATTGAAGGGACTTTTATGATTCATAAAAAATACGGAGTTACGGTTATTGTAAATGCCTGTATTCAAAAAGATCAAATCATTTACAATCATAATATTCATCAAACCTCAATGTTTGGTTCTGGTTGTAGTTTTGTAAAAAGAGAAGAGTTGAACGGAGTAAAATTCAGCAATTTGTATGAGTTTGGATACGGCGAAGACAAAGATTTTGGGCAACAACTGAGAGACAAAGGATTGGATATTGTCTTTCTTTCCAAGCCTTTAATGATTCATTTAAAAGCTCCATCTGGCGGCTTCAGAACAAAAATAGTTCATCCATGGAGTGCCGAAAAAATGCAGCCAAAACCATCGCCGACAGTTGCAGTTTATTCGTTAAAGCATTATTCTAAAGAGCAAATTCTTGGATATAAATTACTTTTGTTAATCAAATCATACCAATTTTCTAAAAATTACAATGGTATTAAATATTATAGTAATTTTAAAAAGCAATGGAGAGCCAGTATGCAATGGGCAGATTTTTTAGTAAAAACAAGAAATGATTAATTTATATACCGATATAACTTTTTTAACCGAAGCCAATCGCAGGTTTATTTTTCCGCTGATGTTGGATATTTTTTATTTTTCAAATGATGAATTAATTAAAAAATATACTATTGTTGAAAGTTTAAACGCTTCAGATATAGCCGTTTTACCTCTCGATATTGGTCATTTGTACACCAAAAAACAACAGAAATTTGTTCGCCATTTTATCAATGAAGCCAAAAAAAAGAACAAAATCATTTGGGTGTATTCGGCTAACGATTTGGGAATGACGCTCGATTTTGATTACGATTTACTTTATGTATTTCGATTGGGAGGAAAAAATTCCAAAATGAACAGCAACAATTTGGTGTTGCCGTCTTTTATATCGGATCCGTATTTTTCAAAATTCAATGCAGAATTTAAACCAGTATCTAAAA
>JANNCY010000060.1:0-3853 GCA_031387085.1 Flavobacteriales bacterium
GCTATTTCTACAGCATCAAGTATTACAATACCAGCATTAATTTTTTCAGGAGGAAATGATTGTGTAGTTCCACCAGCCACTAATCAAATTGTAATGTATACCAATTTGGTTAGTTTGTGCAAAACTTTTATAAGCATAACAGGTGGTAGTCATTGTCAGATGGCTAACAGTAACAGTTTTTGTTCAATTGGAGAAAGTACCTGCTCACCAGCTCCAACCATTACCAGAAGTGCTCAGCATACCAAAATTTTTAGCTATTTAGTACCTTGGTTAAATTATCAATTAAAGGGGAATTGTGTACAAGGTAATGTTTTTGATACGCAAATAGTTTCCGATGCTGCTATAGCTTATCAAAAAAATTGCATTCAATGCAGCACTTTACAAGTAGATATAGATAGTAATGAAGAAGAAATAGTAGTATTTCCTAATCCTGCGAAAGATAATATTTCCATTAAGGGATTTACACAAAAAGAGTATGTGGTTAAAATATTCGACTGTAATTCTAAACTAGTTTTTAATCAAAGTTTTAATGAGTCAATTCGAATTGATACGACAATACTATCAGCAGGATTTTATTTTTATGTTATAAAAGACTGTAACAACAAATTAAGAAAAGGTAAATTTATAAAACAGTAAATGAACTAATGACTAATACTATTTTATATTTGACATTTTGTGTCTAATCTTTTCATATCAATAATTTCAGGTGGATGTAATACCATTGGGAATTGTTCTACTTTAACCGAGCTACTGTCTAATCCAAATCCTTTTTCTTCGGATAAACTCAGTTTTTTCAGAATGAAATAGGTGTTCATTACTATTTTTTCGAAGAAGGTTAAATCGCTATCGTTCGATAAGAATTTTTCAGAAAGAACAAATTTAAAGTCACCAAGAATGTTGTTTTTATTTAGTGATTCATAACGACTGGTGATATCGACTTCTCCATTATTCACCATATCTTTAATCACCTGTTTAAACATTAAATTGATTTTGGTTGGTTCTCTAAAACCAAGATAAAAATCAACTCTGTAGATATCGTCTTTTACAATTTCAGAAACTTTAAATTCTTTATTGTAAGGTTCATTTAAAATATTTACGTGAACAAACCAGTAGATATCAGCACGTTTTGGTCTTTTCTGAAGAATGGAATACATTACTTTTTCTTCAATTTCATCCACCCTCGTAGAGTTCGTCATGTATATTAAATGCGTTGCGTATTTAGGAATTGACAAGTCAACACTTAATTCGGCAAGCACTTTTTTATAGTCGTTAATTTTAACAATTTTAGTATAATTTTTACTAATTTTCTTTGCCAAAAACCATGTAGACATTACGCCTATAAGCATTACTGCTATTATAAGTGTAACGAAACCACCGTCCATGAATTTGGTAATATTTGCAGCTAAAAAACTTAATTCTATTGTTAAATAGAGTACAATTAAAGGAGCTATGAAGTACCATTTTACTCTTTTCATTATTAAATAGTAATTGAGTAAGATAGTTGTCATGATCATACAAAGGATAATGGCTAAACCATACGCATGTTCCATATTACTGGATTCTTCAAAATGCAAAACGATTCCGACACATCCTAAAAATAAAAGCCAATTAATTGATGGAATATACAATTGCCCTTTTACATCTGTTGGGAAATTGATTCTAACTTTCGGCCAAAAGTTCAATCGCATTGCTTCGTTAATCAATGTAAATGAACCACTTATTAAAGCTTGCGATGCAATAACGGCAGCAAGAGTGGCGATTACAATTCCGGCTGGTTGAAACCAATTAGGCATCATTAAATAAAAAGGATTTGGATTAGAAACACTGAGTTGTCCTAATGTTTTTCCATTGTGTAGAAGCAAATAAGCTCCTTGTCCGAAATAATTTAATATCAAAGTTGTTTTAACAAATGTCCAACTAATTCTAATGTTTTTTCGACCACAATGGCCCATGTCTGAATACAATGCTTCAGCTCCAGTAGTACATAAAAAAACTGCGCCTAAAATAAAAAAGCCTTGATCACTTATATCAGATGTTAATAAATGATAGGCGTAATAAGGGTTTATGGCTTTAAAGATTTCAATGTTTTGCGTTATTTCAATTACACCTAAAACCCCTAACATGGAAAACCAAACCAACATCATGGGAGCAAAAAACTTACCGACTAATTTTGTTCCGAATTGTTGAATGGTAAAGAGTACAAAGAGTATTGAAATTACAATAGGAATAGTTGGGATGTCTGGTTTAAAAATACGCAATCCTTCTACAGCGGAAGATACAGAAATTGGAGGAGTGATAATTCCATCTGCAAGTAAAGCACTACCGCCAATAATAGCAGGAACAATTAACCACTGAATTTTAGTTCGTTTGACTAATGCATAAAGAGCAAAAATTCCACCTTCTCCATGATTATCAGCACTAAGTGTAATGATCACATATTTAAGAGTAGTTTGTAAAGTTAAGGTCCAAAAAATACAAGATAGTCCTCCTAAAATTAAATCTTTGCTTATAACACTATCGCCAATTATGGCTTTCATTACATATAGTGGTGAAGTTCCGATATCACCATAAATAATTCCTAAAGTAATTAGTAAGCCTGCAGTAGAAAGTTTACTATGTATATTTTGATGATTATGCGAACCCATATTTATTTTTAAAAAAGAGTACAAAGGTATTTAATTTTACTATTCTAAATAAAAAAGCACCGAAAAAATATTTCGATGCTTTTAAATGATTGTAGGTATATTTTATCTTCTTCCTTGTGATCTGGATTCTCCGCCACCTCTTTGCGAATTGTTAGAAGGAGAATTTCTTTGTTCCGTTGCTCTTGGAGTCGAACTTCTTTGACTTTCAAAGGAACGATTTCCTGACTCATTTTGACGGGAATTCTCACTTCTGTTAGCTCTCTGTTCATTATTTCTAGGAGACGAAGTGTTAGAACTTTGCTCTCTTGGAGTTGAATTGGAACGTTGATTTTCACTTCTCGAATTTCTTTTTTCATTATCTCTTGAAGATGGGGTAGTATAAGTATTATCTCTTTGAGATGAATTGGAACGTGTATTATCTGTTCTTACATTTCGATTTTCATTCCCTCTAGTTGAATTGTCATTTCTAGTATTGTCTCTTGATGTTGAATTATTTCTTGAATTCTCAACTCTTCCATTTCTAGTGGTATTATTTCTTGTTCCATTATCTGCTATTGCTCTTCTTGAATCACCACCAACGGTTCTAATATTTCGTGTTCTATCTAATTCATAACGGTTAGAGTAATTTGAATTTCTGCTTGCAAACGAACGATTTGGATATTGTCTTTCATAAGCATTCCCTCTTCTTCCATAATAATTATTGTAAGCAACTTGACATCTTCTATAATTTACGTAGTTGTAGTGGTGATTAAAATTGATAAACAAACTGATATGACTTCTGTAGCTAAAAATTGGAAAAGGATTCCAAGCATAATAAAAGGAAGGATAATAGCCCCAATACCAAGTTGAACAATAAGGTCTGTAATTCGGAACCCAAAAATAATTGTAAATTATTGGTGTGCTAACATAAACTGGCTCGTATATATAGTTGTTACCGTACATATAAACATCTCCAACAACTTGAACCTGAATCCTATTATTAGCATCTTTTTCAACTTCAAGCGTTGCAATGTCTTGATAGGTATCTCTACCTAAAACCGATTGCACTACAATTAAATGGGAGTTTCCTTCTACAGTTTCAATTACTCTTAAATAATCGACTTTGTCATCATTATTCAAATCTAAATTGGATATTTGATTATCTGGATCATTCAATCGATTCTCAAAATCTTCAAGGTTTTTTGAATCTCCAAAAATAGAAGCGACAG
>JANNCY010000068.1:0-1950 GCA_031387085.1 Flavobacteriales bacterium
AATGTGGCTGCCGGACAAAAAGTTCCTGTTGCTTTAATTGGAACAAAACTCTTCGATAAAGAAGGTGTTGAATTTGAAATTAAAAAAGGTAAGATTCGCGGAGTTGAAAGCCACGGAATGATATGCGCCGAAGACGAATTAGGTCTTGGTGACAATCACGATGGGATTATGATTTTGGACAAAAAACTGAAACCTGGAACTACACTTGCCGAAGTATTGAAAGTAGAAAACGACGAAGTTTTTGAAATTGGTTTAACTCCCAATCGTGCCGATGCGATGTCGCATTTTGGTGTTGCACGTGATTTAAGAGCGGGAATGTTATTGAAAAGTTTGAATGTCGAATTGATTTCGCCTTCTGTATCCGGATTTAGAGTCGACAAACGGACTTTAAAAATTGATGTCGATGTTGTCGATGCTAAATTGGCTCCACGTTATTGTGGTGTTACCATTTCTGGAATAACCGTTAAACCCTCTCCTACTTGGTTGCAAAACCGTTTAAAAGCTATTGGACTGACTCCGAAAAATAATATTGTTGACGTTACTAATTATATACTTCACGATTTCGGACAACCGTTACATGCTTTTGACGCTTCCAAAATAAGCGGAAAAGTGGTGGTAAAAACAGTAACTGCCGGAACTAAATTCACTACACTTGATGATGTTGAAAGAACGCTACACGAAGACGATTTGATGATTTGCGACGACAAAGGTCCGATGTGTATTGCCGGCGTTTTCGGTGGTAAGGATTCTGGTGTGAGCGAAAAAACAACAAACATATTCCTTGAAAGCGCATACTTTAACCCGGTTTCGGTTAGAAAAACAGCAAAACGTCACAGTTTAAGTACCGATGCATCTTTTCGTTTCGAAAGAGGAATCGATCCAACATTAACCGAATATGCTTTAAAACGAGCTGCTATGTTGATACAGGAAGTTGCTGGTGGTGAAATTACTTCGGATGTTGTTGATCTTTATCCAAAGAAAATTGAAGATTTTGCAGTTTTCTTGAACTTTGATAAAACAGCCAAATTAATCGGGGAAGAATTACCAAAAGAAACAATTAAAAAAATCCTAGCCTCTTTAGATATAAAAATCAATAGTATTTCTGATGCTGGATTGGGATTGACGATTCCCGCTTTTAGAGTCGATGTGCAACGTGAAGTCGATGTCATTGAAGAAATACTGCGGGTTTACGGTTACAACAATATCAATTTTTCAAAGAAATTAAATGCCACTGTTGCCAATTCACCGCGAACAGAAGATTATAAAATCCAAAATATTATTGCCAATCAACTGAATTCATTTGGATTTCATGAAATGATGGCGAATTCATTAACTACTCCCGAATATGTTCAGCTTTCCAATTTGTTGAAAGATGAAAACAACATTACCATGCTCAATCCGTTGAGTAATGATTTGTCGGTAATGCGTCAGTCGTTATTATTTGGGGGATTGGAAGCGATTTCGTATAATATCAACCGACGAAATGGCGATTTAAAATTATTTGAAATCGGGAAAACCTATCATAAATCGCTTTCGGGTCCGACAGAAAAAAAGCATTTAACACTTTTTGCTTCGGGAAATCGAAATGAAGAATCGTGGACCAACGTTCAAAAACCAACCGATTTCTTTTTGTTTAAAGGCTATATCAGTTCCATTTTAACACGACTGGGTTTCCATAAAATCAATGAAAAACCCGTCGAATCCGATGTTTTTGCAGAAGGAATTGCCATTACTGTTGGAAATGATATAGTAGTAGAATTAGGAACCGTCAAAAAATCAATCCTAAAGCACTTTGACATCAAACAAGAAGTATTGTTTGCCGATTTCAATTGGGATTTGGTGTTGAAATTACTATCCAGTAAAATTAAGTTTCATGACATTCCGAAATATCCCGAAGTGCGCAGGGATTTGGCATTATTAATTGATCAGAATGTCGCTTTCGAATCGGTT
>JANNCY010000088.1:0-4015 GCA_031387085.1 Flavobacteriales bacterium
CCGCTGTTGAAAATAAGTATTATTTGTGGTTAGAGCATGATGCTCACAATGAAATTGTTACTGTTGAAAACACTGAAAAAGGGATTCGCTTAAAAGAAATATATTCGTGTAAAGATCTTTTTTCTCTTTAATTTTTACTACCACATCATAATTTTACGTCTTCTTTTTTACCGAAAAATAAGATTGCAATTTAGTCATTTATTCTATGGCCATCGATTTACAAAGGCACAATGGTCAAGGCCAGACTACACAAAATCGGTCTTGAAGACAAGGAAATAAAGACTAGTTAAATTCATAATTTTAAAAGATAAAATATCGTTAAAAAGATAGTAAAGTAAATGATACTTCCTACTTTTGATTTTTTTAAATCAAAATATAGTTTTTATGAAATTTATAAAACCGCTTTTCGTTTCAACATTACTTGCTGTTACTTTATTGGGTTGCAGTCCAAAACTAGCACCTATCGTTAGTACTAATCCAACTAATATTGATAAAACTCCTTTAAAAACAACGCCTCTAAAAGAAGACGAATTAAAACGTTGGAGTCACTTAGACTTAGCAAAAGACACTGTTCCCGGAATGAGTGTTGACAGAGCGTATAACGAATTTTTGAAAAATAAAAAAGGGGCAAAAATTATTGTCGCTGTTATCGATGGCGGCTTAGACGTTGATCAAGAAGATTTAAAAGGAAAAGTCTGGATCAACAAAAAAGAAATCGCGGGAAACAAAAAAGACGATGACAATAATGGGTATGTAGACGATATTAATGGCTGGAATTTCCTTGGTGATGCGAATAATGAGAATTTAGAACTTACTCGTATCGTTAAAAACGGAGACGATGGTTCGGAAATTTATAAACAAGCCAAAGCCGAATTAGAGAAAAAATTAGCGGAAATGAATCAGCAAAAACCGCAAGTAGATATGATTTCAAAAGCGGATAAAGACATGAAAACACTTTTGAAAAAAGAAGTGTACACTATTGAGGATTTAAAGAAAGTAACCACTACTGACACTGCATTAAATCAAAGCAAAATGATTATGATGAGTATTGCGACTCAAGCTGGTCCTGGATTTCAATCGGATATAAAAGACTACATTGATCAGGTTTATGGGATGATAAACTATAATTTAAACGTCAATTTTGATGGCAGAAAGATAGTAGGAGATAATCCAAATGACATCAACGATAAAAAATACGGTAACGCCAATGTAAAAGGTTTGGATGTCGAAAATGCTTTTCACGGAACCAATGTATCGGGAATTATTGCACAAATTAGAGGAAACGGAATAGGCGGTGATGGAGTTGCCAACAATGTTGAAATAATGGCGCTTAGAGCTGTTCCAAACGGAGATGAATACGACAAAGACATTGCATTAGCGATTCGCTATGCTGTAGACAACGGTGCAAAAATTATCAACGGAAGTTTCGGTAAAGATTATTCTACTCACAAAGAATGGGTTTGGGAAGCGATAAAATATGCTGAAAGTAAAGATGTTCTTATCGTTACGGCTTCCGGAAATGATGGTAAAAATATCGATATTGAACCATCGTATCCTACTGATTCTCCAGATAAAAACTCCGAAATTGTTTCTAATTACATGTGTATTGGTGCTTTAAATTTTGAATACGGAACGAGCGTTGTCGCTGACTTTTCTAATTATGGCGCCAAAAACGTAGATATTTTTGCGCCTGGAGTGAAAATTTATGCATCCAATCCAAATAATAAATACAAATTAGTAGACGGGACTTCCTTTGCTTCTCCGAATACCGCCGGTGTTGCTGCTTTAGTTCGTTCGTATTATCCAAGCTTAACGGCGGCTCAAGTAAAACGAATAATAATGGATTCGGGAACACCTATTTCAACAACAGTAGTTGTTGGAGAAGAGAAAACTAAAATGCCTTTTTCAAGTACTTGTGTTTCTGGAAAAATTGTAAATGCATACAATGCTTTACTTTTGGCAGAAAAAATTTCCAAAAAATAATTACAAGAAGTAATGAAAAAATTAGTTTTCTTATCCCTTTTATATTGTAGCATTTCAACAATTTTTGCCCAAAGTAATACTTATTGGCAGCAAAAAGTAGATTATAAAATGACGGTTTCGATGGATGTAAAATCCTATCAGTACAAAGGAAAACAAGAATTGATTTATACGAATAACTCTCCCGATACTTTACGTCGTGTTTTTTATCATTTATACAATAATGCCTTTCAACCCGGAAGCGAAATGGATTCCCGTATACAAAATGTCCCCGATCCGGATGCTCGAATGTTAAACAAAATCAAAACCGTCGATGGTAAAGAAATCAAAGAAAGTCGCCTAAAAACGTTACAACCGAATGAAATAGGTTTCTTGAAAATATCCAACTTTAAACAAGACGGCATTTCCGCCAAGGCAAAAGAAGTGTCAACAATACTCGAAGTTGATTTGGCAAACCCTCTTTTACCGGGAAAATCGACTACATTCACTTTAGATTTTGATGGACAGGTTCCATTACAAATCCGTCGCTCAGGACGCAACAATAAAGAAGGTGTTGAACTCTCTATGGCGCAATGGTACCCAAAAATGGCTGAATTTGATTTTGAAGGTTGGCATGCCGATCCGTATATCGCTCGCGAATTTCACGGTGTTTGGGGTAATTTTGATGTAACAATAAACATCGACAAAGCATATGTTTTGGGCGGAACCGGATATTTGCAAAACAAAAACGAAATTGGTTATGGCTACGAGGATGCTGGTGTAACAGTTGTTGTTCCGAAAAAACAAAAAACGCTATCTTGGCATTTCTTTGCACCGAATGTTCACGATTTTACTTGGGCTGCCGATAAAAATTACTTACACGATGTGGTGCCTACTAATTTTGGTACAACACTCCACTTTTTATACAAAAACAATCCGGCTATCATCGACACCTGGAAAAAAGCCCAGCCAAAAACGGTGCAATTGATGGAATTTTATAACAAAACCATTGGCAAATATCCGTATGACCAATACTCGGTAATTCAGGGTGGTGATGGCGGTATGGAATATGCCATGTGTACTTTGGTTTTGGGAGAAGGCACACTTCAGGGATTGGTGAACAGTGTCATATCGCATGAAATGGCACATTCATGGTTTCAACATGTGTTGGCATCTAACGAAAGTAAACATCCATGGATGGATGAAGGCGGCGCTTCATTTTTGGAAGATTTAGGTGTAAACGAAATTTCAGAAATAAAAACAGAAAATCCATTTTTTGCTGCCTACAAAAGTTATGTCGGATTAGCCAACTCTGGAAAAGAACAGCCACTGACTACACATGGCGATCATTTCGATTACAATTCAGTGTACAGTTCGTGTTCCTATAATAAAGGCGAAATTTTCATAGCGCAAATGATATATTTAATTGGGAAAGACAATTTGATGAAGACCATGAAACGCTATTATACCGATTTCAAATTCAAACATCCAACACCTAATGATCTTAAACGTACCGCCGAGCGTGTTTCGGGCGCCAATTTAGATTGGTATCTGACCGAATGGACCGAAACCACCAGTACCATTGATTATGGCATTAAAGAAGTAAGCGATTTAGATGAAAATTTTGGCACTCCATCAACGAAAATAACCTTAGAACGTATTGGCAGAATTCCAATGCCGATGGATGTCTTAGTTGAGTATACCGATGGCACCAAAGAAAGTTTCTACATTCCGTTGCGCATGATGAGCTTTGAGAAAGAAAACCCTACACCAGCTATAAAAAGAACCACAATAACCGATTGGGCTTGGGCATTTCCAACCTACACTTTTAGCATTGCAAAACCAAAAACTGCCATCCGAAAAATTACCATTGATCCAAGTGGTTTGATGGCTGATGTGAAAAGCGCGAACAATTCGTATGAAATAAAATAACTGGTTTAATTGCTTCTTTTTAAATTTCTTTGGTACTTGAATATTATTTTTGCTACTATTCCGTTTTATCTAATATCAAAATAATCCCAATCGGATTTTTGCTTACTTTCAAATAGAATTTGTA
>JANNCY010000093.1:0-2278 GCA_031387085.1 Flavobacteriales bacterium
CCACATTGCAATATTTGTTCCAAATGTACCAAAACAAAAAAACCCAATCAATAAAATGACTGAGTTTTTATGCTATTAACCAACCAAAAAATATAAATTATGAAAAACTTATATAAAATTCGAAGGAAACCACTCCTTCTCGTTTTGATGGTACAAATATACAGATAGTTTTATATTATTCTTAACGAATTTTCAATTTTAACACATTTTTATTAAAATTGATGTAACTACAACGATATATGCTGCTAATTATTTAACCAATTTGCATTTTTATAATGTTCCTCTCAACGCTTGCTCTCTTTCGATGGATTCGAATAACGCTTTAAAATTCCCCGCACCAAATCCTTTTGCTCCCATTCTTTGAATGATTTCAAAGAAAAGAGTTGGTCGGTCTTCGACAGGTTTTGTAAATATTTGCAATAAATAACCATCTTCATCGGCGTCTACCATGATGGCTAACTTTTCTATTTCGGTAATGTCTTCTTTCATCATGTCCATATGTACGCCTAATCGCTCTGGTATTGCCTGGTAATAAGCATGAGGTGGTGCCGATAAAAATTCGACGCCTCGAGCTCTTAATTGGGATACGGTTGTGATAATATCATCGGTAGCGATAGCAATGTGCTGCACACCTGGACCTCCATAAAAATCAAGGTATTCTTCAATTTGGGAACGCTTTTTACCTTCGGCTGGTTCGTTGATTGGAAACTTAATTCTTCCATTTCCGTTTGACATTACTTTACTCATTAGTGCCGAATATTCGGTGTGGATTTGTTTGTCGTCAAAAGAAAGGAAGTTGACAAATCCCATAACGTCTTCGTAAAATTTTACCCAAGTGTTCATTTCGTTCCAACCCACATTTCCTACCATGTGATCGATGTATTTTAGACCAACAGATGCTGGGTTGTAATCCGATTTCCATTCTTGGTATCCTGGTAAAAATACACCATTGTAATTTTTGCGTTCTACAAAAACGTGAACGGTTTCTCCGTAGGTGTAGATTCCGGATCGCACCACTTCACCAAATTCGTCCTTTTCAACAATCGGTTCCATAAAGGATCTGGCACCACGTTTCATGGTTTCTTCATAAGCGGAACGTGCATCTTCTACCCAAAGCGCTACGACTTTAACTCCGTCTCCATGTTTCTTCAAATGTTCGTTAATTGGAGAATCGGCGTTTAATGGAGTGGTTAATACCAAACGGATTTTGTCTTGTTTTAAAACATACGACGCTTTGTCTTTTACTCCGGTTTCTAATCCAGCATACGCCAACGATTGATAACCAAAAGCAGTTTTGTAATAATGGGCCGATTGTTTAGCGTTTCCAACATAGAATTCTACGTAATCGGTTCCTAAAAGCGGAAGAAAGTCTTGTGCTCCTTCAAATATTTTTTCGAGTCCGTATTCGACGGATTTTATTTCTTTGCTCATTTTAATTAGCGAATTTGATGATTAGCGAATTAGCGAATGCCTGCATTCCGTTTAGACGTGCCGACAATCTTATTCAAAATTTTTATTATTGGTATCAACTTATCTATGATATCTTTGCAAGTCGGATAACTTTCAATACAATTACATAGGTTAAGCCAATACTCAGTTTCGTCTGCTTCTTTTAAGGCAATTTTTATTTTATGGATAAAATCCGCTTTACTTTCGGCGTTTTGTGCTTCTTTTACATTTGCTCCAATCGAAGTTCCAGACCTGAGCACTTGTCTGGCGATAACATACTTTTTACACCTTTCTAAAATTTCAGTGTAATTTACAATAGCAATCGAAAATTCGAATGTTAGTTTTAAAATTGGGTTTTCTGAATACAGTATACTTCCCGAATAATTATTTTCTGGCATATATATTAAATTTTGGCTTATAGTTTATATACAATTTTGTCATTAGCTAATCTACTAATTGACAAATTTGCTAATTGGATTTATTCTAACCAAGATTGATAATATTTCCCGTCATCAATTGCCATGGCTTCTTCGGTGACCATTAATGGACGAAACGTGTCGACCATGACTGCCAATTCTTGTGTTTCGGTGTGGCCAATGCTTCTTTCCATTGCGCCTGGTGCTGGCCCGTGCGGAATACCTTTTGGATGCAGTGTGATGTGTCCTTGTTCAATATTATTTCGACTCATAAAATCGCCATCTACATAGTACAACACCTCATCGGAATCGATATTGCTATGGTTGTAAGGAGCAGGAATTGCTTTTGGATGGTAATCGTACAATCGCGGACAAAACGAACACACTACAAACGTAGCGGTTTCAAATGTTTG
>JANNCY010000111.1:0-3822 GCA_031387085.1 Flavobacteriales bacterium
TGATTTTTTCAGCTAATAATTTAGGCCAAACAGCACCAAGTTATTTATCTTCTACAGCTTGCAATATTCTTGTTCCAACTGATACAATTAATGTTGGTGCAGGTTTTCCTGATGCTCATCTTGTATTAAGTGTCACGGGTGTTTTAGCTACTGATGAATATTTATTAGAAACCGCATCAGTTTACCCTAACCCTTCAAATGGAGTTTTTACAATCGATTTAAAATCTAGTACTTTAATCGAAAAAGTAAGCTTAACGGATATATCAGGAAAACAAATGGCCGTTACATTAGATGCCAATAATTCATTTGACATTTCAAGTTACAACACCGGAGTTTATATTTTAAATCTTCAGACTTCTGAAGGGGTTTTGAATAAAAGAATTATAAAAGAATAACCTTTTTGAAATTTTATACAAAAAAAAGCTAGAAGTAAATTTCTAGCTTTTTTTGTATATATGTAAATCAAATTTATTCAACTACTAGTGTTTTACTGGCATTTCCATAATCTGTTCTAAGCACAACTAAATAGGAACCTGTTGTTAAATCGGTTGTGTTAATTTGATTTTGTGTAGTCGTTATATTTTGAACTTTAACCACTCTTCCTAAACTATCATAAACTTTTACAACTCCAGAATCAATATTAGTAGGCAACTCAACATTGGTCAATCCTTTAGATGGATTTGGATAAATTTTGAAATCATCAAATTTAAATTCGTCGTTACCTAGGGTAAAGTTGACTGTTCTTGAACCACAACTATCAAATCCATGATAATCAACTGTAAAATCAGCTAGTCTTCTTGCGTACACAATATTTAATGCATTTGCAGAAGCACTAAAAACATAATCATTAGCATCGCCTGTGCTTCTTGCTCTTGTTCCAACAACAGTTCTTACTCCTGTTGCAACTGTATTCGTCGTTACCGTCCAGTTTTGAATAGGATCCAGAACAGGCACTTGTCCAAAACCAACAAATGTTCTATCGCTAAGATTAGTTCCATCAAAAATCACAACATCTCCCGAATTTGCCATTGAAGTATTATTAAATCCTATTCCTAACCAACCTGAAGATGGTCCAATCATTGTCATTGTAACTAAAGTGCTTGTCACATCGATTTTTACAGAATAATTTAGATTTGTACCTCCAGTTGAACTCAAAGCTAGAGTTCCCGTTGAATACGTTTGACCAAAACAGGTCGAAACAAAAAGTAAAACAAAAAGGTTTAAAGTAATTTTTTTCATAGTTTTTTATTTTTAAGTATTTCAATTAATTTATCATCGTCTGCAAGAATGGCGTAATCTAATGCTGAATTTCCTCTATTATCTTTTATAGTATAATCGGCACCTGCTTTAATAAGCAAACTTGCAATTTCATAATTTTTAAATTGTACGGCATAAAGTAAAGCTGTTGTACCGTTGCCGTCAGCACTAGTAACATTGGCTTTATTTTGTAATAATAGCTTTGCAATTTCCGAGTTCCCTTTAACAATGGCAGCCATTAAAGCAGTTCCCATTTTAGAATTCCTATTAATATCGCACCCCGCTGCAATTAATAATTTTGCCACTTCATTGTTTCCTCTGTAACTGGCTAAAACCAAAGGTGAAAACCCTTCCTCATTTACAACATTAAAAGCCTTTGGGTTTGTTTTTAAAACTTCTTTTACTTGCGCTACTGTTCCTTTTCTGGCAATATCAAAAACGTCTAAAGTCCCTTGACTAAAAGTCATGTTTGCTGTTAACATAAAAACCAAAAGGAATAATAACTGCCTCATATTTAATTTAAAGGAACAAATATATTTCAAATTTTTCGAAAAACCGAATAAATTAAGGTTGACAAATGGTGAACATCCTTAACTTACGATAACTATAGTTTTTTCGTTGATTCTCTTTTTCGCAATTCGGTTTTAACAACCGCCGTTTCGTAATTAGTGATTTCTTCTTTGCTTTCTAATCGCTTAATAAGTAATTTGGCAGCTACTTCACCAACTTCGGGACCGTGTTGACTTACGGTTGACAAAGTAGGTGTTAATCGTCTAGACCAAACGCCATCTGCAAAACCAATCATTGATAAATCTTCCGGGATTTTATAGCCGTTATTTAATGCTAATTTCATAGCCGTAACGGAAGCCTGTTCATCTAGAGCGAAAATTCCGTCAATAGTATTTGCTTTAAAAAAATCCTGTAGTTTATTTTCAAAATCGACCTTATCTGTAAGCAAAACCAAATCTTCATTTACCTTTATTTTTTTTGCAGCAAAGGCGCGGTAAAATCCCTTAGCTCTCAATTTACCTACGCTCAAATTATCAATGGAAGAAAAAAGCGCAACTCTTCGACAACCGGTTTTAATCAAATGTTCGGTAGCATTGATCGCTGCATCTTCATCATCTACAACCACTTTATCGCAACCCACTTCATCAGCAATTCGGTCAAACATTACAATCGGAGTTCCTTCATTAATAATCGATTGAAAATGTCCAAATTGCTGCAACTTTTGCGCTTCTTCTGAAATGGATAAAATAAAACCGTCTATTGAACCATTACTCAACATTTCCAGCGCGTTGATTTCCTTTTGTATCGATTCATTGGATATGCAAGTAATCACTTTATATCCATTTTCATCGGCTACTTTTTCGATACCACTAAATACTTTTGCAAAAAAGGAATTTAAAATGTTTGGAATAATCACACCAATCGTTTTTGTGGATCGGTTTTTTAAATTCAAACCAATTACATTGGGTTTGTAATTTTTCAACTTCGCATATTCTTGCACTCGTTGTTTGGTTGGATCACTGATTTCCGGACTGTCATTCAACGCTTTGGAAACTGTAGAAACAGAAACTCCCAATTCCTTCGCAATTTGTTTTAATGTGGCTTTCGATTTCATTTTAAAGTATATAAGGTGTAAAAATAGGGAAAAAAATGTTCTAAATAAGATTCTTGTATTTTGTTTAGAAACAACAGTTTGTGACGTATTTGTGTTCCTTTTTATTGAGACAGTTCCCCGGGCTTGAATTTAAATTTTTCTACCTTTTACAACTGATTGATTTTAAAAACGGGTCAGGTGTAGAAGATGCCGATACTATCAGGACTAAAAAGGAATCTGTTTTACCCTCAGTTATTCATTATACATCAACGATTTAGATAAAAAAAGCAACATTAAAAAAATAATTAAAATGCTATTTGCTTTTATAATAAATAGTTGTACTTTTGCAACCCCTTTATTAGGGATGGAATGTTTAATTAAAAAAATATTATGGACGCATTAAGCTACAAGACACAATCTGCAAGCAAAGCCACTGTTACAAAAGAGTGGATCATTGTAGATGCCGACGGTCATAACTTAGGTCGTTTTGCTTCAAAGGTCGCTATGATCCTTAGAGGTAAATACAAGCCAAGTTATACACCTCACGTCGACTGTGGAGATAACGTAATTGTTATCAACGCAGAGAAAATTAACCTTACAGGTAACAAACTTGACGACAAGACATACATTCGTCACACAGGTTATCCAGGAGGACAAAGAAGTTTGACTGCAAAGGTTTTGCAATCAAAAAACCCTGCTTCACTTGTTGAAAAAGCAGTGAAAGGAATGTTGCCTAAAAACAAATTGGGAGCAGAACTTTTCAGAAATTTAAATGTTGTTGTAGGAACTGAGCACAAATACGGTGCGCAAAAACCTAAAACAGTTAACCTAAACGATCTTAAGTAATGGCAACAATTCACAAAATCGGTAGAAGAAAATGTGCAGTAGCACGTGTATATGTTTCGGAAGGAACAGGACAAATTACAGTAAACAAAAAAGCGTTTACAACGTACTTCCCTACA
>JANNCY010000113.1:0-18524 GCA_031387085.1 Flavobacteriales bacterium
ATGTAATGCAATACATTGGCATTATTTCCAGAAGCGATGATCGGAGTGTAGGCAAAACCTTTAGAACGGTTGCGTAAAAATTCATGTGCGAATTCGGCTTCTATTTCATATTCCATTACATTGGGTTTTACGAAATTCAAAACGCGGCGGTAGCCTTTTTCGGTAATATCACAAGCCGTTTGAATCAAATCGAGTTCTTCACTTTCTTTGATTGAACGAATGCGTTGTAAAATAGGATTTGATTTTTCGACTTTATGAGCAGGATAAGTTGACTTCCACCATTTGATAAAACGTGCCTCACGAGTTTCAGTTTCAATGCTCGCTCTGTAATGTTCATTGGTGTTTATGTACATTGTATCGGCATACGCCATGACTTCTTTTAAGGTTTTATGAAAATCCTGCAGCCAAATCACCGTTTTCACACCAGACACTTCAAAAGCGCGGTCTTTTGTTAGTTTTTCTCCTTCCCAAATGGCAATGTGTTCGTTGGTTTCTTTTAGGAAGAGAATCTCTTTTAAATTATCATACGGTGCATCTGGAAAAAGCAATAAAATACTTTCTTCTTGATCAACACCCGATAAATAAAGAATATCGCGATGTTGAGCAAATGGCAATGTACTGTCGGCACTCACAGGATAAATATCATTTGAATTGAAAACAGCTACGCTATTCGGTTTCATTTGCGAAATAAATTTAGCTCTGTTTTTAATGTACAAATTGCGGTCTATTTGATGGTATTTCATGTTTTCAATTTTTGGATTGTTCGATTGTTCGATTGTTCGATTGTTCGATTGTTCGATTGTCAAAATTAAACAATCTAACTTCTGATTGTGTAGCCAAATGGCGTTATTTTTTTGATAGTGTTCTTTTAAGGTCGAATAATCGAATAATCGATTCTACTTTATGTTTTTTCGAATACGGCTCATGTGCCGGGAAGAAATTCCAAGGAAAGAGGCTAAATAATGAAGTGGCACTTCTTGCAATAATTTAGGCTCTGTGGTTAGCAGTTTTTTATAGCGTTCTTCAGGTGTTAGTGTTAGTAAATCAATGCGGTAATCATCAATCAAACAAATTTGCTTTTCAATCAAATTGTAATAAAACTGATGAAAAGCTTCATTGTTGGTTATCAAATTTTTAAATGCATCCAATTGAACAATCCACAACCGACAATCGGCAATTGCTTTGATATTTTTTCGGGAAGGTTTTTGAAATAAGAAACTATTTAAAGAGGAAGTAACCGAATTTTTTAACGCCAAATACGACGTTTTCTCTTCTCCTAAAACTTCAATGGAATGTTGCAGAATGCCACTTTCAACGTAGCAAATATACTTGCAGATTTCGTTTTCCTTGACAAAGTAGTCGTTCTTCTTCAATTCTAAAAGCGAAAAAGAGACGAGTGCTTCTTGCATTAATTTTTGTAGCGAATCGTTATCCGAATCTAGAAACGAAAGTGCAAATTCGAGAAAATTATTTTTTGAAGCAGCAGTCATGGTTGAAATTATTTCAAAGCAAAAATATTCTTTTTGTCGGAATAGTTTTTAAGAATCGGCTGAAAACGATATTTTTATAAAAATTTTCAATTATGAAAGCAAAGTTTCTAACAGTTCTACTTCTTTTTTCTTTTCTAATTCAAGCTCAAGATAAAAAAGCCTACCAACTTTATGACAAAAACGGAAACAAAACATCCTATAAAAAACTTTTAAAAGCATCGTTAAAAACGGAAGTGGTGCTTTTTGGCGAATTCCATAACAACGCCATTTCCCATTGGTTGGAATTGGAATTGACAAAAGACATTGCCGAAAAATTGCCAATCGTTCTCGGAGCCGAAATGCTAGAAGCCGACAATCAAAAGCAGCTCAATCAGTATTTAAATGGAGAAATAGACCAAAAGAAATTAGATTCCACAGCACGATTATGGCCCAATTACAAAACCGATTACAAACCATTGGTTGATTTTGCAAAGGATAAAAATATTCCATTTATAGCCACAAATATTCCAAGACGTTACGCTTCTATGGTGTCGAAAAAAGGGTTTGAAGTTCTCGAAACGCTTTCCGAAAAAGAAAAATCATGGATAGCACCGCAACCCATTTTATACGACGCTACTTTACGAGGATATGTCGAAATGATGAAAATGATGGGCGACCATGCTTCACCAAATATGCCAAAAGCTCAAGCCATTAAAGATGCAACGATGGCATATTTCATTAATAGCAATCTTAAGAAAGACAAGGTTTTTATCCATTTCAATGGCAGTTATCATTCGGATAACTTTGAAGGCATCAATTGGTATTTGAAAAACTACCATCCCAACATTCAAATAATTACGATTTCAACGGTAGAACAAAATGACATTTCCAAATTGGAAAAGGAGCATTACAATAAAGCTGACTATATCCTCGTTATAGATGAAGACGTAACAAAAACATATTAGTTTCGTCTAATGCCGAGAGTTTGATAATTTTTGGAATTCCTAATCAACAAAAAAACATTATGAAAAAGGCACTTTTAATTGCAACAATCTTTACATTAGGTTTATCCTTTTTTTCCTGCGATAATAATGACGATGGACCTTCAGAACCAATGTTGATTGTAAAATTCAGATTTGATCCAACGCAAGCGCGATTAAATAATTTAGGACAACCATCAACAGTGCTTCCTGGAAACGCAGCTCAAACACCTATTTTTAATTCTATTTCTGCACATTATATCGAGTTTGCACCCACAGCATTTACACAATTAGGTCAGGGAGCGGTCGTATATCATGCTCCAGAAACTACTCTTGGTGGAAGTAATGCCATCGATTTTAGTCAATCAAAAATCGTAGGACAAGATGAAACTTTTTTACAAATTCCGTTAAGTCAATTAGCAGCTGGTAACTATGAATGGTTACGCGTTTCATTATCGTATCAAAATTATCAAATTAATGTACGAAGTGCTGGTGCAGATTATGCGGGAACTTTAGCCAGTTTTGTTGGCTTTAGAACGTATATTGGAACGCATTCCATTGGGAATAGCATTTTCCCTGTAAATGCCAACAGATCACAAGGGTATTGGGCATTTGCATTGAATGATTTTCCGTATTCTACTTCTGGCCAGGCGCCAGCCAATGCGACCACTGTTCCGAATCCTTTAGCTGCAACCTCTCCAATTCCAGCCGGATCATGTGTAGTTACAGGACAATTTACAACTCCCTTAACCATAACCGGGACAGAAACCAACAATGTAGTGGTAACGCTTTCGCTTTCGATAAACCAAAGTTTTGAATGGCATGAAGTTACTGCTGATGGAAAATACGAACCGGCAAATGGTGAAAACGTGGTGGATATGGGATTACGTGGATTGATTCCAACCTATGTGAAATAAAAAAATCGCCTACTGACAATTGTATTCAACAATAGTTAAACTCACTTTAAATTCATTATAAATTACAACGAAAAGGTTGTAGTTAATTGCAAATAGCTGTATTTTTGTTTGATTTTTTAAACAAAATTTAAGCAATTATGGCAGAATCTACGTTGTTAAAGTCTTCTATAGCCAAAAAAGTGGCTATGGCACTTTCGGGACTTTTCTTAATTTCCTTTTTATCACTTCACTTTTTTATTAACATTACTTCGATAATCAGCGAAGATACTTTCAATGAATTTTCTCATTTTATGGGAACCAACGGCTTGATACAATATGTAATGCAACCGATTTTGATTTTCGGTGTGGTATTTCATTTTGTAATGGGATTTGTATTGGAATTAAAAAACAGAAGTGCCCGACCAATAGCTTATGCGAAATACAACGGTTCGGCTAATTCTAGCTGGGCATCCCGAAACATGATTATTTCAGGACTAGTTGTTCTTGCCTTCTTAGGTTTGCATTTTTATGATTTTTGGATTCCGGAGATGGTGTACAAATACATTGAAGTCAATCCAATTGAACCAACTCGTTACTTCGGTGAATTGGTACACAAATTTGAAAGCCCGGTTCGTACCGGAATCTATTGTGTGTCATTCCTACTATTGTCCTTGCACTTGTGGCACGGCTTCTCTTCTTCTTTTCAATCGGTGGGATTCAATAACAAATTTTCAAAAACAGTACATAAATTAGGATATGCTTTTGCGATAATAGTTCCTTTTGGATTTATTTTAATTGCATTAGTTCATCATTTTAATCAATAATATTTATGAAATTAGATTCTAAAATACCGGAAGGCCATATTTCAAAAAAATGGACCGATTATAAAGATCATTTAAAATTAGTCGCTCCAAATAACCGACCAAAAATTGATGTTATTGTGGTTGGAACTGGTTTGGCTGGCGCTTCTGCTGCCGCTTCACTTGGTGAAATGGGCTACAATGTAAAAGCATTTTGTTTCCAAGATTCTCCTCGTCGTGCGCATTCTATTGCAGCTCAAGGTGGAATCAACGCTGCGAAAAATTACCAAAATGATGGCGATAGTACATTTCGATTGTTTTACGATACCATCAAAGGAGGCGATTACCGAGCACGTGAAGCCAACGTACACCGTTTGGCGGAAGTGTCTTCTAACATTATCGACCAATGTGTGGCACAAGGAGTACCTTTTGCTCGTGATTACGGCGGATTATTAGACAATCGTTCGTTTGGAGGAACACAAGTTCAAAGAACTTTTTACGCTGCAGGGCAAACAGGACAACAGTTGTTATTAGGAGCTTACTCAGCTTTATCAAGGCAAATTGGTCTAGGCCGTGTGCAACAATTCAACCGTCATGAAATGCTCGATTTGGTAAAAGTTGATGGTAAAGCACGTGGCATTATTGCTCGTAATTTAGTAACAGGTGAATTGGAAAGACATTCGGCTCACGCGGTTATTATTGCAACAGGAGGATACGGTAACGTCTATTTCCTTTCTACCAATGCGATGGGAAGTAACGTAACAGCGGGTTGGAAAATCCACAAGCAAGGCGCATTATTCGCGAATCCGTGCTATGTACAAATTCACCCAACCTGTATTCCGGTTCATGGAACGAATCAAGCAAAGTTGACTTTAATGTCAGAATCATTGCGTAATTCGGGGCGTATTTGGGTACCAAAAAAGAAAGATGATGCTCAGGCTATTCGTGAAGGTAAATTAAAACCAGCACAAATAGCAGAACAAGATAGAGATTACTACTTAGAACGAAAATATCCCTCTTACGGAAATTTAGCTCCACGAGATATTTCTTCAAGAGCGGCTAAAGAAGTTTGCGACGCTGGCTTCGGAATCGAATCCAATGACACGAATGAAGGTGTGTTTTTGGATTTTTCATCGGAAATTCAAACTAAAGGAAAGCAAGCGGCGTATGCCAAAGGAAATCACCATCCGACTCCTGAAGAAATCACTGCATTAGGAAAACAATGGTTGGAAGAAAAGTACGGTAACTTGTTTACCATGTACCAAAAAATTACCGACGAAAATCCGTATGAAACTCCGATGAAAATCTATCCTGCTGTGCATTACACCATGGGTGGCGTTTGGGTCGATTATAATTTACAGTCGACTATTCCAGGTTGTTTCGTTGCCGGAGAAGCCAATTTTTCTGACCACGGAGCGAATAGACTTGGAGCTTCAGCTTTAATGCAAGGTTTGGCAGATGGTTATTTTGTATTGCCATACACGGTTTCCAATTATTTGGCAGATGAAATTCGAACCGGAAAAATTGCCACCGATTCGCCAGAATTCGTTGAAGCCGAAAACAGAGTAAAAGAATCAATCGATAAATTCCTTAACAAAAAAGGTTCTAAAACGGTAGATCATTTCCATAAACGTTTGGGATTGATTATGTGGAATAAAGTAGGAATGGGCAGAAATGCAGCGGGTCTAAAAGAAGCCATTACCGAAATTGCCGCTTTAAAAGAAGAATTCTACAAAGACGTATACGTTCCGGGGACTTCCGACGAATTAAATCCAGAATTAGAAAAAGCATTGCGCGTTGCCGACTTCATCGATTTAGGTCAGTTAATGGCAATGGATGCTTTACAACGTAACGAATCCTGTGGTGGTCACTTCCGTGAAGAATACCAAGACAGTGAAGGAGAAACGCTTCGTGATGATGAAAACTTTTCTTTTGTTGGAGCATGGGAATACATGGGCTACGACATCACCAAAGAAATTCTGAACAAAGAAGAATTGAAATACGAGTTTATTAAAATAGCAGCTAGAAATTACAAATAAGATAGTATGAGTGCAGCAAAAAACATCAATATAAACCTTAAAATTTGGCGTCAAAAAAACGCTAAAACAAAAGGGAGCATGGAAACCTATAAATTAGATAATGTTTCTACTGCGAGTTCGTTTTTAGAAATGCTCGATCAATTAAACGAGCAACTCATCAACGAACAAAAAGAACCAGTCGCTTTCGACCACGATTGCCGAGAAGGGATATGTGGAATGTGTTCACTATACATTAACGGTCGCGCACACGGACCCGATACCGGAACAACCACTTGTCAATTGCACATGCGTAAATTCAACGATGGCGATACAATTTATATCGAACCATGGAGAAGCAAAGCATTTCCTGTAATTAAAGATTTAGTGGTCGACAGAAGTTCGTTCGATAGAATCCAACAAGCAGGCGGATTCGTCTCGGTAAATACTTCCGGAAGAACAATGGATGCGAATGCAATTCCAATTCCAAAACACGATGCCGACAAATCATTTGAAGCGGCAGCTTGTATCGGATGCGGTGCTTGTGTAGCCAGTTGCAAAAACGGTTCAGCGATGTTGTTCGTTGGAGCCAAAGTATCTCAATACGCTTTATTGCCACAAGGAAAAGTTGAAGCCACTGCCCGTGTGTTGAACATGGTGCGTCAAATGGACGAAGAAGGATTCGGAAATTGTACCAATACCGGTGCTTGTGAAATCGAATGTCCAAAAGGCATTTCATTAGAAAACATCGCTCGCATGAACAGAGAATATTTGGCTGCGAGTTTGAAATAATAGTATGATGTCATTCTGACGATAGGAAGAATCTAACGCATTCATTTTTTGGATGCGTTTTTTTATGGCGTTTTAACGGGCTTTCCGCTTTATCTGTCATTGCGAGGAACGAAGCAATCTTATGATTCAACCATGGTGCCTCGCAATGACAGGATACCGCTTCCAATCCCTAACGCACCCTCCAATACATAACAACGTTTCGATAAAAATTGGTATATTTGAAAATCAAATCAATACCAATGAAATCCTTTTTTGCTTCTCTACTACTCGTTTTTTCAGTTGTAAGTTTCAGTCAAAACCTGCATCAATACGTCAATCCTATGATTGGAACGGGTGGACACGGACACACTTATCCTGGAGCTACAGTGCCTTTCGGAATGGTACAACTTTCTCCCGATACCCGAATAGACGGAAGCTGGGACGGCTGCTCTGGTTATCATTATGATGACAAAATGATTTATGGGTTTTCGCACACGCATCTCAACGGAACAGGTTGTACCGATTTTGGTGATATCATGCTCATGCCAACATTGGGAGAACCAACTTTCAATCCAAAAGAATACAGTTCGGCATTTTCGCATTCGAACGAAAAAGCTACAGCAGGTTGCTATTCGGTAAGGCTAGACAAACACAATATCGATGTAAATCTAACCACATCAACACGAGTTGGTTTTCATCAGTATACCTTTAATAATGCAGGACAAGCGAACATTATACTCGATTTGAACCATCGCGACAAATTGCTATATGGCGATGTAAAAATTATCGACAATAAAACAATTGAAATCTTACGACGAAGTGAAGCCTGGGCAAAAGATCAATACGTTTACGCCCGAATTGAATTCAGCGTTCCGATGAAAATTAACAAAGCCGAAGCCAATCAAGAAAATCGAAAAAACTTCTATTCGGGTACCGTGGTCAAATTGAGTTTTTCAAGACAAGTGAAAGCAGGCGAAGACATTTTAGTCAAGGTTGCACTCTCTCCAACTGCATATGATGGAGCCAAACTAAATATGTCTGAAATAAAAGGTTGGGATTTTAATAAAGTGAAAACAGACGCCGAATTACTCTGGAACCAACAGCTTTCGAAAATTGAAGTAACCGAATCCGATGCAACTAAATTAAACATTTTCTATACCGCTTTATACCACACAATGTCACAACCGAATATTGCCCAAGATACCGATGGGAAATACCGTGGGAGAGACAATCAAATTCATAAGGCAGTCGGATTTGATTATTATTCGGTGTTCTCACTTTGGGATACGTTTCGCGCAGCACATCCATTGTATTCACTGATTGAAAAAAAACGTACCGCCGATTTCATAAATACTTTTCTAGCACAGTATGAACAAGGTGGACGATTACCAGTTTGGGAATTGGCGTCTAATGAAACCGATTGTATGATTGGGTACCATTCTGTTTCGGTAATGGCCGACGCGATGGTTAAAGGCATAAAGGGATTTGATTATGAAAAAGCCTTTGAAGCAGCAAAACACAGTGCTATGCTCGACCATTTGGGGTTGGAAGCCTACAAAAGACAAGGTTTTATTTCGATGGACGACGAACATGAAAGTGTTTCTAAAACACTTGAATATGCCTACGACGATTGGTGTATTGCCCAAATGGCACAACTTTTAAGAAAAAATGAAGACTTTGATTATTTTATGAAACGTTCCCAAAGTTGGAAAAATATCTTCGATTGGAACGCAGGGTTCATGCGACCAAAGAAAAATGGGGGTTGGGACAAACCGTTCGATCCCCGCGAAATCAACAACAATTTTACCGAAGGCAATTCGTGGCAGTATTCGTTTTTCGTTCCGCAGGATATTATCGGAATGGTTGCTGCTTATGGTGGAAACCAAAAATTTGAAGCCAAACTCGACGAAATGTTCAATAGCGAAAGTAAAACTACGGGTCGCGAACAAGCCGATGTTACGGGATTAATCGGACAATACGCTCACGGAAACGAACCGAGTCATCACATGACCTATTTGTACAACTTCATCGGAAAACCAGAAAAGACAACCGAAAAAGTACATTTTATTTTAGATAATTTCTACAAAAATGCACCAGACGGATTGATAGGCAACGAAGACTGCGGACAAATGAGCGCTTGGTATGTGTTGAGTTCGATGGGGATTTATGCAGTGACACCTGGAATACCGATGTGGAGTATAGCAACACCTTATTTTAAAAACATCAAAGTCAATTTCGAAAATGGAAATTCCGAAGAAATTAATGCCGAAAAGACTCTTGATGAGCGAAGCTATTTTGGATTAAACCGTCCAGAACAATCTAATAATTTCGGTTACGAATTTATTATTCCAGTTCCGGTTATTCTGGCAGAAAGTAAATCGTTTAAGGACAAGCTGAAGATTTCAATGGCGAATAACGATTTTAATAACAGATACAATCCATATGTAGCTAAAATAAAGTATAAGATTGAAGATGAAACACAAAAAACGAATGATTTTAAAATCTATAGTGAACCTTTTGAAATAAACACATCATCAACAATTACAGCCTATTCTGTTATCAATGTAGATGCAAAACTAGGTGGAAGCAGTCGTGTTTCAGCTACCTTCTTCAAAAAGCCAAACAACTATACGATCACTAATAACTCAACATACGATAAACAATACCACGCTGGCGGACCAGACGGGCTACTTGACGGAATCAACGGTACTGAAAATTGGCGCAAAGGAGATTGGCAGGGTTATCAAAGTCAGGATTTTGAAGCAGTTGTTGATTTACAAAGCGAAAAAAGTATTTCAAATTTTGGCGCCACATTCTTGCAGGATTCCCGTTCTTGGATTCTAATGCCAACCAAAGTCGAATATTATACTTCTTCGGATAATGTCAATTTTACACTAGTTGGAACTGTCAACAACACTTTAGATCCTAAGGAGAGTGAAAACAAAATCACCAATTTTAGTTTCAAATCCAACAATAAAATCAAAGCAAAATACGTAAAGGTAAAAGCCTACAACTTCGGAAAATTACCTGTGTGGCATCAAGGTGCGGGAGGCGATGCCTATATTTTTATCGATGAAATAACAATTAAATAATAGTCTCTGTGACTCCTCTGTGAGCTCTGTGCAACAAAGAAAGCAAGTATGAAAATAGCACTAATTCAAACGTCAATATCTTGGGAAAATCCCAGTGAAAACAGAGCATCACTGCAAGATTTGATTAGCTCTATTTCGCAATATATCGATTTAATTGTGCTGCCCGAAATGTTCACGTCGGGATTTACAATGAACCCTGAAAAAGTGGCGGAAACCATGCAAGGCGAAACGATTTCTTGGTTAAAAGAATTAGCACAAACTAAAAACTGCGCCATAACTGGAAGTTTGGTCATTCAAGAAAACAGAAAGTATTACAACCGATTGGTTTTCGTTTTTCCATCAGGAGAAATTCAGCATTACGACAAAAGACATTTGTTCACTTTAGCTGGAGAAGACAAAATCTACACTTCTGGCACCGAAAAACTAATTGTAAACTACAAAGGTTTCAAAATTTGCCCACTTATCTGTTACGACTTGCGTTTTCCTGTTTTTGCTCGAAACGTGGAAGATTATGATGTGTTGCTATACATTGCCAATTGGCCCAAACCACGAGTAAATGCTTGGGATATTTTACTAAAAGCCCGTGCCGTAGAAAACATGAGTTATGTGATTGGAGTGAATCGAGTCGGTTCTGATGAAAACCAACTTGAATACGTTGGACATTCGCAAGCTATTGATTTCCTTGGGAATTGCATTCAGGAGCCTCAAGAAAACGAAGGTATTTTTATAGTAGAATTAGACAAGGGTGCCATGTTAGAAACTAGAAAAAAACTGGCATTCTTAAATGATAAAGATAATTTTACCATTTTGTAATTTTCTTTTTATCATGTAAGGCATATAAGGAAATATAAGTCAAGAAAAAGAAACCTTATATTTCCTTATATGATCTTATATGCCTTACATGGTTCAAAAATTTACTTTATGCCCACATCAAAAGGCTGCTCTACATCCCAATTTGCCCGCACGTCAATTTCCTTCGGAAAGTAAATCACTTCCTCACTCAAGCGTTTTTCGATATAACTTCCCGGAGTCCAAAGGCCGTCTTTATCATCGTCATAAATCAGACGAAGTGTAAATTTTGCCGGTTCCACCAAGTTAAAATCGATGGTTGTTTCCTTTTCAGAATATTGAGTTGCTAGTATTTTCCCATCTATATCGGTCAATTCCACAATCACAGGAAAACGTTTTACCTTTTCCAAAACAACGCGTAAATTCCCATAATCTGTTGTGTTTTGAGTGGTAAAAGAATACTTCAAAGAATCGTTTACATGTTCGTAGAAATCAGTTAATGCGCCAGGTAAAACAGTAATGTTATATTTTTCCAATGGCTGCCTGTCAAAATCAAAAAACAATTGTTGTTTCCATTCGACATAGGTGGTTTTGAAAGGAACACTTTTCAATTCTTTGTTAATCAATTTTATTTTTGAATCATCGATTTTCACTAAAGGAACAGAAGTATTCAGAATAAATTTTTCCCTCAATGGTAAACTTGCACCACGTTCTGATAGAATACTTAACGTATCCTTTTTTTGATCTTTTAACTTTAAAACAAAATTGGAATTCAAGTTATTTCGAGAAATAGTTATCGTAATCGAATCGTTTTTTATGGGTTTGAACCAAACTTGAACCGAATCTTTTTTGGGTAATTTTGTCACCTTAAACGGAATGTTTTCTCCCGCTTTGCTAACGTTGTATTTCACCTCTTTTAAATTGCCTTCATAACCAAGAGTAGCTCTGTTTCCTGAGGATTGTGTTGGTTTAAAAACTTTAAAGGGTAATTTTTCTTTAAATAATTCTAGTTGATACAAAGTGTCATTTGGAAGCGTTATAAAATCCTTTATAAAACCAATCTTGTCTTTTTTAGGGTCGAATTTATTGTTTTTGTTTTCGTCTTTCAAAGCAATCAATCGGTATTTTCCGGCCTTTAAGTTTTCCAAAGAGAGTATTTTCAAACTGTCTAGCGAATTGGTAATGTAGCGTGGCGACTCCTTGTAAATAGTAGAATCGTTGTATTTATCATTCACCTCATACAACATAATCGAAACAAAATTGGGTACTTTTTTCTCCAATGCGTCTTTGAAAGTGGTTTTTAAAATCAAAGAATCAATCTGACTTCCCGTCGAAAAAACATATTTAAATTGTGGTATTGCATTGCCTTCGTTATTGTCTTCAATACTTTGTCCGAAATTCAAACTGTACGTTGTATTGGGTTGAAGCGTGTCCTTTATCTTAATAGTAATCACTTTGCTGGCATTGCTGGGTAAAATCTCGGGAGGTCTTTTCATTGGAGGCGAAACAATTAACTGCTTGGCGATATTCTTCAATTTTACGTACTCGTTAAAATTTAATTTAATCTCTTTCCCAGTAAAATTAACCGTCCCGTTTTTTGGCGAACTATTTCGCAAAACAGGCGCTAAAGTATCTTTCGAACCACCAGTAATGGAACCTCTTTTGGCACAACCAATTACCGATAGCACCAAAATCAAGAGCAAACATTTAAAAAAAGAGTGTGACATGTACAACAAATTTCGATTCACAAAATAACAATTATATTTAGTGGAAACGAAATCTTTTAATGTTTTATTAGGAGCTATTTCCTGCTTTCGCCTTTATCTTTTTTAGAATATGCCTTCGCGAAAGGGCTCAGGCCAATCCTAAAAAAGGATGTCAGCTCTATCAGGGCTAGGTTTCATTTCAACATTCAACATTCGTTATTCAACATTGCTGCGCCAGTTCGCTGCGCTCGTGTCAACATTTTTTGAAGTTTGAACAACGATTAACGAACTTTGAATTTTGAAAATGTTCTCATTTTAACATCACTGCGTCATCGCCATACACACAATACTCACCTTTGCATCCGGAATTTTTAACAACGCTCTCGAACAAACTTCCAGCGTTGAACCTGTGGTAATAATATCGTCTACCAATAAAAAATGTTTGCCGTTCATCGCTTCATCAAAAACCACATCAAAAACAGCAGTATTCAATTCCGATCGTTTCAATAATGATTTTTTAGTTTGCGTTTTAGAATACACTTTTCGTACTAAAACACTATCCACAAAAGGAATCGACAAACTTTCCGAAAGCGCTTTTCCAAAAGTAGTCACCTGATTGTAACCGCGTTGGTTTAACTTTCTAGGATGTAGCGGAACCGGAATAATATAATCAATTTGCCTGATTTGTGTTACGGTTTTTAGTTCTTCCGCATACCAAAATCCAATCATTTCGCCAATTTCTTCATGTCCTTTGTATTTCAATTTGTGAATCATCTCTTGAACGATTCCTTTTTTCTGAAAATGAAACAAAGCTGCGGCAAATTCAATGGGAATTCTTCCGTAAAATTTAGAAATCGCTTCGTTTTTGGGATTGTTATGAAAATTAGTAAGTGGAATCTCGTGGCGACAAATCGTACAAAGTACGTTTTCATCCGTAAGTAAAATCGAATTACAACCACAGCAAACTCTAGGGAAAAACAAATTAATTAGGCTTTGAAACATGATAAATGGCTTAGATACCGATAAAATTAAATAAAAAAACAATTCATTTCAATATTTAGTTTCACTTTTTATATTTTTGCACCATTATGGCAAAACAAGAAGATTTATTTAAGAACGTAGTTTCGCATGCAAAAGAATACGGATTCATTTTTCCGTCAAGCGAAATTTACGACGGATTAAGTGCAGTTTACGATTATGCACAAAACGGAGTAGAATTAAAGAAAAACATCCGTGAATACTGGTGGAAAGCGATGGTGCAAATGCACGAAAACATCGTCGGACTCGACGCGGCGATTTTAATGCACCCAACAACTTGGAAAGCATCGGGTCACGTTGACGCCTTTAATGATCCATTAATAGACAACAAAGATTCGAAAAAAAGATACCGTGCCGACGTTTTAATTGAGGATTATGCCGAAAAATTAAACTTGAAAGCCAAAAAAGAAATCGAAAAAGCTCGCGAGCGTTTCGGAGCTTCATTTGACGAAGAACAATACAAATCCACCAATCCACGTGTGATGGAATACCTTTCGAAAGAAAGAGAAATACTCGAAAGAATGGGACGTTCGTTAGGTGCTGGCGATTTAGAAGACGTAAAAGCGTTAATTGAAGAATTAGAAATCGCAGATCCAGAAACCGGTTCTAGAAACTGGACCGAAGTGCGTCAGTTTAATCTGATGTTCGGAACCAAATTAGGGGCTTCTGCCGATACGGCAATGGATTTGTACCTTCGTCCGGAAACGGCACAGGGAATTTTCGTAAATTTCGTAAACGTGCAGAAATCAGGTAGAATGAAAATTCCATTCGGAATTGCACAAACCGGAAAAGCATTTAGAAACGAGATTGTTGCCCGCCAATTCATATTTCGTATGCGCGAATTCGAACAAATGGAAATGCAATTCTTTGTCAAACCAGGCGAAGAGATGAAATGGTACGAATACTGGAAAGAAACGCGTTTGAAATGGCATTTGTCTCTTGGTTTAGGAAGAGAAAATTACCGTTTTCACGATCATGAAAAATTAGCACATTACGCGAATGCTGCTGCCGATATCGAATTCAATTTCCCATTCGGATTTAAAGAATTAGAAGGAATTCATTCACGAACGGATTTTGATTTAAAAGCTCACGAACAATATTCTGGTAAAAAAATGCAGTATTTTGATACCGATGAGAATAAAAATTATACGCCATACGTAGTTGAAACGTCGGTTGGTTTAGACAGAATGTTTTTGGCGGTATTTTCAACGTCTTTGCAAGAAGAAACCTTGGAAGATGGTTCTACACGAACAGTTCTGCGTTTGCCATCGGTGTTAGCACCAACAAAAGCAGCTGTTTTACCACTAGTAAAAAAAGATGGTTTGCCAGACGTAGCACAAAAAATCATCGAAGATTTGAAATGGGACTTTACAGTGGCTTATGATGAAAAAGATGCAGTTGGACGTCGTTACAGACGTCAGGATGCTTTAGGAACTCCATTTTGCATCACGGTTGATCATCAAACGTTAGAAGATCAAACCGTAACGATTCGCCATCGTGATTCTATGAAACAGGACCGCGTTAAAATTGCTGATTTAAAAGGAATTATTAATGATGAGGTTTCAATGAGAAATTGGTTGTTGCGAACCAAATAAAAAGGGAAACATAAATTATCACCGCAAATTCGCAAAGTAAAATTTTGTGAATTTGCGGTTTATTTTTTCATTCCAATTAATCTTCTGCCTTAAACTGAATTTCCGTTAGTAAAAAACCTTTTACTTTCTCCCACGTTTTTTCGTTTATAGAGTAGGAAATGTTGTTTCCTATATCTTTTCCTTTGATTAATTTCACTCGTTTTAATTCGGATAAGTGTTTGGAAACAGTAGATTGTGCTAATGGTAGAACTTCTAAAAAATCACCACAAACACACGATTTCGATTGCAATAAAAGTTGTATAATTTTTAATCGTGCAGGGTTTCCTAATGCTTTTAAAATATCGGCTGTTTCATTGATTTTAAAGGCAAAACCGAAAGTTTTTGTGATTCCCATATCGCTATATTATCATTAAATTGTTTGTGTAAGTCTATTGGATTTAGTAGTAGTGCTGTATTTCAGAGAAATAGTTTTAAATTGGATAATCAATTTTGAAAAAACTGAATAAAAAGAATTAAATCGAAGCAAATCTAATAAAAGTTTGCAATAGTAAAAAAAAAGGCATTACAATAATTTATTTTATATTTTTTATTATGCTATGTTACTGATAATTAGTTGTATAAAATCAATTTAAATAGTTGCAATATCGCAATATGTGAATAGCAATAGTATTTGCTGTTTATTTGTAATTGTTGCAATACAGCTATTTTATTTTAAACTTGGAAAGGCATTATCTAATAGATTTTTGAATTCAATTGTTAATTACTTCTTTCGTTTTTATTCAATAAATCAGTGAAACACCCATAAACAAAGACGAATTTTGATTTTGTAGTGCCATACATCGGTTTTATTTTCCATACATCTAATAGTTGAAAACTTGTAATTCTTAATGAGTTATCATAAAACTAATTACAGTATTTTAGACTCGGAATAATGATTTTAATATGAATTATTCGGAAAGTCCCCAAGACTATCAAACAATAAGCTTAATTATCTGATGCTTGCCTCAATCAAACAGGGAAGTATTGAATAAGATCACTTTTATTATCATTGATGACAATCAAAACAATGTTTTGAAGACAAAAGCTGTTGCTGAAAGTTTTCAAGGTCTTGAATTTGTTGCCGATGCTGCCAGTTATGATGAAGGATTGGATTGTATTTTAGAATACAAACCGGATATTGTTTTTTTAGGCATTAATCCAGATTCTAAAAATTCCGATATATCATTGCGGTTAATTAATGAATTGTATCGCTTTTTACCTCAAATCCCAAAAATAATTATTACTGCTCTCAATGAGAATCTAGCTTATGAAGCCATTAAATACGGCGTTTATGACTATTTAATTCAGCCCATTCAGCAAAAAGACATTCGCAAAACGATTGCGCGTTTGAACAGAGATTTAAATAGTGATACGTCTTTAACTTCCAATATTCTTTTCGAAGAAAAGGTGATTAAGCAAATAATCGATGCTCCAGAAGAAGATTATACTCTTGAAGAGGAAATGGAAACTCCAAATGAGATTGAAGAAACCAGCATATCGGCAAGTGAAGAAATTATAGATGAAGAAATTTCAGATGAAAATAAGACTTCAAAATCTACTTTATTAGCTAATGAATCCCATCAAGAAGTTACATTTTCTAATGGAAATTCTCCAAGCAAACCGCTTATTATTTGCGTAAAATCATATGGTGATTACCGTTATATTAATGCTACCGACATTAGTTATCTTCAAGCCGACAATAATTCAACGGATATTCACCTAAGTTCCGGTGAAATGATTACCGCTTTTAAAACCTTAAAGCATTTTGAAGGTGTTATGAAATATCCTTTTGTGCGGATTCACAACAGTTATATTGTGAACATCGATTTTGTATCGCGGATTCACACAGGTAATGCGGTTTGCCATATAAAAGATACGACAACCAAACTTCCTTTTTCTAAATCCTACAAAGAAAATATTGATGCCATTATCAATACAATTGCATCTGGAAATTATCTGGAGATATAAAATGGTTTTTATTTCAAGTTAATTTTATAAATTCACACTATAAATTTTAACATTTACGCCATGCAGACAAAACCTTTAAACCTGTTGATAGTTGACGATCATGCTCCTATAATTGAAGGATATAAAGTTATATTATCGTATAATACATCAGGAATTCCAATAGATTTTACACAAGCGAACGATTGTGAATCGGCTTATAAAATACTGTCAAATACAAATAATAACAATATTTTTGACATTGCTTTTATAGATGTAACACTGCCTCCCTATTTAGAAAAAAACATCCATTCTGGTGAAGATTTGATTCCGATTATACGAGAATTTATGCCCAATGCAAAGATTGTCATTCTCACTTCGCATACCGAATCATTTGTGTTATTTCGTATACTAGATAAATGCAATCCAGATGGGTTATTGGTAAAAAGCGATTTCACTTCCGAAGAATTTTTAGAAGTATTTGAGATTATTTTGAGTGGTGAAAAGTACTTCAGCAAAACTGTGCTAAAACACAACAAAGAGGTTCTTGAAAACCGAAAAGTACTTGATTATTACAACATTCAAATCATCACTTTGTTATCTCAAGGCATAAAAACAAAAAATCTTCATGAACATTTGCACCTCTCTATAAGCGCTATAGATAAAAGAAAGGCGGCAATAAAATTGTTTTTTGGCATCGAAAAAGGAACCGATGAAGACATTATTCGTGAAGCAAGAAAGCAAGAACTCATCTAAGCTACGTCTCTAAAAATATACAGAAAAACTGTAAATTTTATTTTTCACACTTGTTTAATTTTACTTCCATAACAAAATTAAAAACAGTCTTACCTATTTGTTTTCGACGACACAAAGTAGGATGATAAATAATTAAAAATTATGAAACTCTTTTCATTTGGCGTAATCGTCATAACTCTTTTATGTGTTGCAAATTCCTATTGTCAGAGCACGATAAAAAATCAATTAATGAGCTTAGAAGAATCCGCAATTACAGCAAAGTCGGAAGTTATTGTTTACACAATAGACGGATTAAAAAGTGCCAATTCCTATGATTTTATTGGATTAAATGCGTGTCAGAGCTTGGATACTTTAATGGTATTTGTTGCTGAACAAAAGCAAATTGCAGCGACCACTTTCGAATTCAATATCAAACCCTATCTTGATAAAAAGCTACTAGAAATGAATATGAAAACACTTGATTTCACCGATGAAGAAGACCCTATTTATGAAAGTTTTATAAAAGTATTGAATTTTAAAAATGCGATACCAATAGTCCAATTATATGAAGATTTCATTCTAAAAAATTACAAAAATCAGGAGCTAATGTCAAACATCTTAACGTTGCTGTCGTATATCAAATATGCTTGTTTTT
>JANNCY010000122.1:0-4555 GCA_031387085.1 Flavobacteriales bacterium
GTTCCTGTATTGTCTTGTGATATCACTGGAGTGGCTTCAATATCTTTAATGGTTTGGAATTCATACGACTGGGAAACGCTTAATTGACCAGACAAACCCAGTATGGCAATAAATAAATATTTTTTCATGTTAAGCTTCAATAAAGGTGAATGATTTTATAAACGCTGCAACGGCTTCTGATTTAGTATTGCCTATTGCCATTACAATATAAAAATGATTATTGTTCATGATGCAAATCGCACTAATATCAATACCGCTAATGCTACCGGATACTTTATTGGCAGAATGTTTTCCGTTAAATAAAAATTCCTCGTCGCTGGTTTTTTCAAACGTTGCGCCCAATTGCTTTTCTAGGTTTTTTATCATGCCGTTCTTAGCACCGTCAAATACACCCTTCATCCCGGAAGAGCCAAGTTTTTCAACCAGATCTTTTGGATAGATATTTTCGGCCACCATAAGTAAGTAATCCTCTCCCTGGCATTGGTAAAAAACAGCCGGGAGTTTGCCAATTTCGCTATCTAAAATATTTTTTTGAATTACAGGTTTTAATGGGAAGGCTGCATTGAATCCCGATTCGGGATATGCTTCGATTTTTATTTGTGATTTAGCTGAGAATGAAACAATTAAAATCAGCACCAGTGTCAATAGATTTTTCATAAAAAACTTTGTTTTAGAATAAGCGATAAAAATAGTATTTTTACCCTAAAAATAAAGAATATGTCAAAAATAAATTGGGAAATCGCAAAAGTATTTGAAGATATAACTTATAAGAAATGCAACGGTGTGGCGCGAATCGCTTTCAACCGACCTGAAGTTCGCAATGCTTTTCGACCAAAAACCACTGCCGAATTATTACAAGCTTTTCACGATGCGCAGGAAGATACTAGTATTGGTGTTGTTTTGCTTTCTGCTGAAGGTCCGTCATCGAAAGATGGTATCTATTCGTTTTGCAGTGGCGGCGATCAGGCAGCGCGTGGTAAACAAGGTTATGTAGGTGATGATGGTTACCATAGATTGAATATTTTAGATGTGCAGCGCTTGATTCGCTTTATGCCAAAAGCAGTAATTGCGGTGGTTCCGGGTTGGGCTGTTGGAGGCGGCCACAGTTTACATGTGGTATGTGATTTGACATTAGCGAGTAAAGAACACGCTATTTTTAAACAAACTGATGCCGATGTGACGAGTTTTGACGGTGGTTACGGATCGGCATATTTAGCCAAAATGGTAGGACAAAAGAAAGCCAGAGAGATTTTCTTCTTGGGACGCGATTATTCTGCTCAGGATGCTTTTGATATGGGAATGGTTAATGCGGTAATTCCGCACAACGAATTAGAAACGACTGCGTACGAATGGGCACAGGAGATTTTAGCTAAATCGCCAACTTCAATAAAAATGCTAAAGTTCGCTATGAATTTAACCGACGACGGAATGGTGGGTCAACAGGTTTTTGCCGGAGAAGCCACGCGTTTGGCCTACATGACCGATGAAGCCAAGGAGGGAAGAGATGCTTTTTTAGAAAAACGCAAACCCAATTTTGAAAAGAAATGGCTGCCTTAGTTTAGTTAACAGTCGCAGTCACAGTTATCAGTATTTACAAATAGCAACAAAAAATAAATGGAAAACTTTACCAACGAAACTATAGATACTAAACAATTACCTCGATTTGAGGAAGTCGAATACTCTTCTTTACATAAAAATTATTGGAAAGTTACCTTATTAAATTTTGGAATTTTCTTTACCATTTTGGGAATCGGATTGGTTGCCGGATTGCTTTACAATAACGAAATGAAACCCAATCAAGTCACAATTATCATTATTTATGGAGTGCTTTTATTAGTTACGCTTTTCTTTTTACGCATCGGATTTAAAAAGAAAGGGTATGCTTTTAGAAACCACGATGTATTATATCGCAGTGGCGTTATCGCTACTAATTCAATGGTAATTCCATATAACAGAGTACAACACGTCGCTTTACATGAAGGATTAATTTCCAGAATTTTCGGATTGGCTAAAGTGCAAATCTTTACCGCAGGAGGAAGTTCGAGTGATTTAGAAATTCCGGGAATTCCAAAAGAAGAAGCTGAAAACATCAAACAATTGTTGATAGGTAAAATTCAAAAACAATTGTAATGGAGGGAAATTTCAATGTGCCACAAAGGCAATCTCCAATCGGAATTTTGGTCATGTTTGCCAATACCTTACAGCATTATATAAAAGCATTTTGGCCGCTGCTGTTAATTTGGATTTTCAAATCGGATCAAATCAATAAGAACTATATAGTTCTTGGAATAGTAGCGATAATCGTTATTGTTGGAGTCATTGCTTATTTGAAATACCTCAATTTCACCTTTTACATCGATGAAGATAACGATGAATTTATCATCAATGATGGGATTTTCAATAAAACAAAAACCACCATCCAACTCAATAAAATACAACAGGTAAATATCAATCAGACATTAATTCAAAGACTCATTGGTGTTTATGCACTCGATGTAGATACTGCTGGAAGTACAAATAAAGAGGGAAAAATACGCGCCATTTCACATAACCTTGCTTTGGCATTGAAAGCAAAATTAATGGATAACGAAAAGAAAGTAGTGTCCAATAATACAGAAGAAACCGTTGCCGAAGCGACGCAATCTGTCGAACATCCATTTCTCGAAATTAGTTTTTTAAGCTTATTAAAAGTCGGAATCACTTCTAATTACTTACGAAGTTTGGGATTGCTTTTTACCTTCTTTTTCACTATTTACCACAACTTAAAGGATGTGGCTAATAATCCGGACCTTGATAATAAAATTGAAAAATTCATTGATGAAAAAGTACTGATAAACTCAGTTTCCCTTTTAATCATCGCTTTATTATTAGTTGTTTTTGTTATTAATGTCTTGCGAATTATTATTCGTTATTTCGGTTTTAAAGTCACCAAACAATCAGGTTCTTTGCTGCTTTCTTTTGGTTTAATCGATACTAAAAGCACGATTCTTAAACCCGAAAAAGTACAAATCGTTTCCATCTCCAGAAATTACTTTCAGAAGAAATTGGATATTTTAGAAATGAAAATCCGACAAGCTTCTGGTGAAGACAAAAAAAGCAAAAAAGCGGTAATTGAAATTCCAGGCTGCAACAACAACGAAAGCAATGAGGTATTAAAATTGTTGTTCAGTCAAATTCCGCAAAAAGGAGTTATGCTAAAGCCCAATTGGCGTAAATTGGGTTTCTCGATATTCTTAATTATTGTTCTTCCAGTGATTGGCTTTTTCGTTCTTGGAAATTATGTTGACAATTCCATTTTAGAATATGCCAATTTCACAATTCTTTATACTATTTTTATTGGGTTAATTCTGTTTTTCGGATTTCGAAATTACCGTCTTTTCGTGAATGACGATTTTATCATAAAACAAAGTGGTGCATGGGATATCGAAAATCAAATTATAGAAATTAAAAAAATTCAGGGAGTAACCACATCACAGTTATTTTGGCATAAACCGATAAATGTGGGTTCGTTAACGTTACATACAGCTGGTGGAAATATAGCATTTCACCTTGGGAATTATAATGCAATTAAAGAGTACGTCAACCTTTGGTTGTACGAAATAGAAACCTCCGATAGCAATTGGATGTAAAAGCAATAAATAATACAAATGAAACACTGGATTCAAGCAGCGCGAGTTAGAACATTACCATTATCCGTTTCCGGAATTTTAGTAGGAAGTTTTTACGCATTATCAAGACCAACCGATGAAATTCTAACACCCACTCAGGTTTTTAACTGGTCAATTTTCGGATTATTATTACTTACTACCATACTTCTACAAGTACTCTCTAATTTCGCTAATGATTACGGTGATGGTGTAAAAGGCACCGATAATGAAAACAGAATCGGACCAAAACGCGCCATTCAAAGTGGTATCATTTCTCCGCAAGCGATGAAGCGCGCCATAATTATTACCGCATTTTTGACTTTTGCTTCGGCAACATTACTGATTTATAAAGCGTTTCACTTCCGATATTTTTATTATTCTATATGCTTTCTGGTACTAGGAATTGTAGCAATTGCTTCAGCCATACGATATACTGTCGGAAAAGGAGCTTATGGATACAAAGGTTACGGAGACGTATTTGTATTTGTGTTTTTTGGATTAGTAAGTACGTTCGGTTCCTATTTTATGTTTGCTAAAGAATTCAATTGGTTGTTGCTATTGCCTTCAATAGCTATTGGGTTCTTGAGTGTTGGCGTTCTGAATTTGAACAATATGAGAGATGAAGAATCGGATGCCAAATCCAATAAAAACACAATTGTGGTTAAAAAAGGTGGAGCTTGGGCCAAAAAATACCATTTGTTTTTAGTGATTTCAGCCATGATTTTAGTTTTGCTGTTCGCTTTTTTGAATCATTTTAATTTCGATCAATACTTGTTTGTAGTCGCGTATTTTCCTTTAACCAGCCATCTAATGACAGTTTACAGAAATAAAAATCCAAAATTGTTGGATCCCGAATGTACTTACTAATCCAAAAAACACAAATACAAATACGTCTCCGTAACCTTTGT
>JANNCY010000125.1:0-8210 GCA_031387085.1 Flavobacteriales bacterium
AACTGCTTTTTTTGAAGGCAAAGGCGAATGTTTTCTTCAAGAATTGGACACGAATAAAAAATTCAATTACAATTCCAATTTCACTCTTGACGGAATAACTTTTCTAGAACCTAACATTCATTTATTTAGTTTCAATAATCCTTACGGAGCTTGTCCTACTTGTGATGGTTACGGAAATATTATTGGTATAGACGAAGAATTGGTGATTCCAAATACAACACTTTCAGTATTTGAAAATGCAATTTTTCCTTGGCGGGGAGAAAGTATGGGTTGGTATAACGATCAATTGGTTAATAATGCCTACAAGTTTGATTTTCCGATTCATAAACCTTTTTACGAATTAAGTGACGAACAAAAAGACTTGGTTTGGAAAGGAAATTATTTTTTCACAGGTCTAAATGATTTCTTCAAAGAATTGGAAGAAAAAAATTATAAAATCCAAAATCGAGTCATGCTTTCTCGTTATCGTGGGAAAACAAAATGCTCTACCTGCAAAGGAAAACGACTGCGTCAAGAAACCAATAATATTAAAGTCGGAGGTAAAACCATTTCTGAATTGGTTGATTTACCAATCAAAAATTTAATTACTTTTTTTAAAACCTTACAATTATCCGAATACGATATCAAAGTTGCTAAACGATTGCTCATTGAAATCAATAGCCGATTGGCCTTTTTGAGTGATGTTGGATTGGATTATTTAACTTTAAACCGAACTTCGGCAACACTTTCTGGCGGCGAATCACAACGCATCAACTTGGCAACTTCTCTTGGAAGCAGTTTGGTGGGTTCGATGTACATTTTAGATGAACCCAGTATCGGATTACATCCAAAAGATACCGAACGATTAATAAAAGTCCTGAAAGATTTACGCAATATAGGAAACACTGTCATCGTTGTAGAACACGACGAAGACATTATGAAAGCTGCCGATATGATTATCGATATTGGTCCTGAAGCCGGAACGCATGGTGGCGAATTAGTTGCTCAAGGTACATTTGATGAAATTCTAAAAAGCGATTCGCTAACTTCTTTGTATTTGAATGGAAAATTAGAAATTGCTGTTCCAAAAAAACGACGTACTTCTAAAAATTACATCGAGGTTAAAGGAGCACGAGAAAACAACTTGCAAAATATAGATGTTTCATTTCCGCTAGAGTGTTTGACTGTTATTACAGGCGTTTCCGGAAGCGGAAAAAGTACGCTGGTTAAAAAGATATTATTTCCTGCATTACAAAAAAAATTAGAAGGAATCGGCGAAAAAGCAGGACAATTTTCTGATTTAGAAGGAAGTTATTCCCACATTAAACATATTGAATATGTAGATCAAAATCCGATTGGAAGAAGTTCACGATCAAATCCGGTGACCTATATCAAAGCCTATGACGACATCAGAGATTTGTTTGCTAAAGAAAAATTATCCAAAATTCGCGGTTATTTACCCAAACATTTCTCTTTTAATGTCGATGGTGGACGATGCGAAACTTGTAAAGGTGATGGTACAATAAATGTCGAAATGGTCTTTATGGCCGACGTCGAATTGCTATGTGAAACTTGTAACGGAAAGCGTTTTAAAAAGGAAATACTCGAAGTTAATTTTGAAGGCAAAAACATCGATAATATACTCACTATGACCATCGATGATGCCATCGCATTTTTTACTTTACACAAACAAAATAAAATAATGCAAAAACTGCAACCCCTTGAAGATGTTGGGTTGGGTTATGTGCAATTGGGACAATCATCGTCGACACTTTCAGGTGGGGAAGCGCAACGTATTAAATTAGCATCGTTTTTAGTTAAAGGATCCACCAAAGACAAAGCGTTATTTGTTTTTGACGAACCCACTACAGGTTTGCATTTTCACGATATTAAAAAACTACTGGCTTCGTTTGATGCTTTGTTAGAAAAAGGGCATTCCATCATTGTAATCGAACACAATTTGGATTTAATAAAATGTGCCGATTGGATTATTGATTTAGGACCAGAAGGCGGTGAAAACGGCGGAAAATTATTGGCTGTTGGAACTCCGGAAGAAATAATTAAAAATAAAAAATCAATTACAGGAACGTATTTAAAAGAAAAACTATAAAAAAAGCCTTTCGTTTAGAAAGGCCTTTTCTTTATTCTATAACTATCTTTTTAGTAATCCGATTCGTATTTGTTTCTAATACGCCTAAGTAAATTCCGCTATTCAAATTACCTACATTAACTCTTTCCAATAAGGAGGCATTTTCAAATTGTTGACTCAAAACGGTTTTCCCATTAATATCAATTATTGAAAACGTATAATTATTATCTGTAGTAGTTCCTCTGTTGATATTCAAATAATCGTTTGTCGGATTTGGATAAAAACTAACTTGATTCTCATCATTAAAAATCAGATTACTCAATACAGATGTACTGGCTACAGCAAAATGCATCGTAGCACCAGTCGCTGCTTTGGCAATGTTATAATTATATATTGGATCCATGTTTACCAAGAAGTCGGTAGCAGTATGACGGTGTGTGGTTTCGTTTTTTTCGAAGAAACCTGTTATGATTTCACTGTTATCTTCAAAAGTCATGTAATCAGAAGCATAGGCGCTCGCTAAAAAAGTATTTAAAGGAGAATACAATTGAGTGCAAGTAATTAATTCCTGTGTTTTAGTGTTAGAAGCTGCATTGTTAGCACTTGGATTTCCAGTGTCTCTTTCGCATGTAACTGTATCGTTAATCAAACCAGCAACACCACCAACTTCATCTAAATTAAATACCAAACGAATATCCATTTTTGGAGTAGTCCCGTTTACAACAGCAGTAACATAATGCTGACTTCCTCTCAAGCCATCTTCTTCACCACTAAAATTGATAAATTTTATTGAATACTCAGTTGGAATATTTTGCAGTAAACGTGCGATTTCTAAAATAGCAACAGTTCCACTTCCATTGTCATTCGTTCCGGTTCCGGTTATAGAATCATAATGTCCGCAAACAATTAAATAGGTATTCGGATATACCGTTCCAACTTTAGTCACGATAAGATTTTTACAAACAGCTGTAGAACCTGTATAAGTGTACGAATCCTCTTGAAATTGACTCACTGTATAGCCATAACTCAAATATTTATTCTTCAACCAATCTAATGTATTTTGCAGTGCAACTGTACCTCTCCTCTTTACACCAAGCGCTTCATATTCTGTTAAGTTAGTTGTGATATTGGTTTGAGAGCACTGATTTACTACGTTAGCATAAGCCTGAACAAAAACCTGACTGAAACTTTGGCTAAAAATAAAAAAAGTAAAAATGAAAAATAGTGTGCCTTTCTTTGAGTTATTCATAATTCTGAATTGTAATTTATTGTACATCGGCAACAAAAATAATAAAAAAACCAACATCTCAAAATAATAAAACAAATCATTTCCTAAAAAAAAGAATTTCTAAAAGTTTGTTTTTCAGTTTGTTAAATTTCATTAACAAATCGTTGACAAATCATTGGCTCCGCTTTGGCACAGCTATTGAAAAGCTGCAGACATCAGAAATTTTCTGATCGAAGAAACTGAAAATCGAAAGAGTAAGTAAAAAAATTAATTCTAATTTATTATGAAAAAAATTACACTTTTAGTAGCTAGCATTTTACTGTTAGGAAATGTAGCGAAAGCATCAGAATTAAATTTTACTGATGACGAAACCCGAACACGATTTAGCTTTGATGAGCCAATCGCGTTCGAAGAAAGAGGAATTGAATTCTTTGTATTTCCAAATGGCGAATTCGATTTCAATACCCGACCAGACGATAGTCAAGGTGATTACTTTTATAAGGGAGCTGGAAAAAAATCAGAAAAAACAATACAAAGAGGTGGACCCGTAAATTTCGGAACCCTTATAGAACAAGACAGTTTTGGTAGAGTACGTAGAGTTGGAAATACCTTCATCAACTACGACACCCGAGATAGAGTAAGCCGAATTGGGACTGTTTACATGAGATACAATCGTTTCGCTCTGACACAAATTGGTGGATTATGCATACAATACAATCGATTTGGCGAAATAGTTGACATGTTTGGTACCGTAAAAGGTCGAAGAAATACCGGTTTTGTTTATCCTCAATATGGTCCGTCTAACGCAAATTCTACTAATAGCAACTACTATTATAAAGGTGACGGAAACGATAAAGAAGAAGAAAGAAAATAATAAAAAAATATCTTAGTTAGTTTTTTGTTGGTTGGTTAAGTTGATTGGAAAATCCTATGAAGCTGGGAAGCGGAGTAGGATTTTTTTTTGTGTCATTGCGAATTTTTTAAAGCAATCTCCTGCTATCCGTTCCAATCTTGTCATTGCGAGCTTGCGAGGCAATCTCGCAATACCAAGGATTTCCTCTTCTATCAGGGCTAGGGCATCACTTTACAATTGCGCTTTTTTTCAAATATGCCAACGCGCCGCCTGGCTCCATCGCTAAAAATGTCCACTGGACATTTTTTTAACGCTCGGCCCTTATCAGGGCTAGTTTAGACGTATTTTCTTTAGTATCGAAATCACTACTTTATCGAACTCTTCCGAAATGTGTAATTTGTAATTCACAAAAACATAAACCGCAATAATTAAAACCGATTTTAACCCGATATTTACTATCGCATGAAAAGGAAAATCCCAGAAATAAAACAATACATAAACACCCAGTAAAATTCCGAATGAATACAGTGTTTTTACCGTAAACGGATACAAATTCATTTTCTGTACTACATACAACAACTTAATCGTATTGTAAATGAAAATAGTAATCAGTGTTGCCAATGCCGATCCTTCTATGCCATACATCGGAATGAAAATCATATTTAGAACAATCATCAATACTACTGTGAAAATTCCGAATAAAAGTACCGTTCTATAGTATTTCGTATTGACAATAATCGAATTGTTGTTTCCCAAAATTACATCGTAAAACTTCGCAATTCCAATCATAAAAACTACCCAAATGCCACCGCTGTAATCTTTCGGAATTAAATGGTACATTTCCTTAATATTTAAAAAGATAAGCATCATCAACAACCCACCAATAACCTGAAGATTAATTGCACTTTTTTTATACAAATCGTTCAATTCATCGTGCTTGTTTTCTGTCATTAATTTGGCGGTAATCGGAGCTACAATCTGCGTCATTGCTCTGCTTGGTACCGCAATCACTGTCGAAATAAAAATCGCAACCGCATACAAGGCATTCTGTCCAATGTTTTTGTATTGCGGAATCATCACTTTGTCGAAATCAACCAACATTACAGCAACACCTCCAGAAACAATAATAAACAACGAATACTGAATAATGTCTTTTATATTACTTGGAATTACCAATCGTAATACAGGCATCTTTACCGACATCGCATACATTTTCATAATGAGCATTTGTGCCAAATAAGCCAAGGCAACGCTGTATACAAATGTGGCTTTGTCAATCCATTCCAAATGAACCGCAAAAAGTAATAGCATTACAATTACACGAACCAATACTTCGCTAATTAAATTTCCAATAACCGATTGCATGTGGACTTTCACCCAGGCATAATAAATTTCAAAATACGCCATAAAAAATCCAACAACTGGAATCAACCAAAAGAACGGTTTCAGAGTTGGATTCTCCGATATCCAGGAATGGGAAATCGAATCGTAAAATCCGTAGAAGAAAAGTCCAATCGGAATAATAAACACCAAGGGTAATACCAACATAAACGTTAAGAATTCGGCTTTTTCCTTTTCTGTTTTGTAATGCGAAAAGAACCGTATTAAAGTATTATGAACTCCAACAGCCATGATGGGCATCAAAATATTCGCTCCAGAAAGCACCGTTGCTACGATTCCGTAATGCAGTTTTCCTAAAAAATGAGTATACAAAAACAACGCATTAATAGCACCAATACCAAATCCCATGAAGGTGATAATTGTGTTTTTAATTGATTGTGTTTTGATAATTCCCATTTCGGAGTTATGAGTTATGAGTTATGAGTTTAGCCAACTGCTCTGTAAGACTCTTTCGCGAATATTGTTGCAAACCTTCGGGAAAAACGTGTAAGTTCTTTTGTAAATATAATTCGAAATAACCGAGAATGGTTTTCTTTAAACGTTCATTTTCGTCATAGGTAAAGAAAACTCCAGTATTCGTTGAAGTAATGATTTCGGCGAAATCAGAATCCTTCGGACCAATAGCAATAATAGGTCTTTCAGAAACCAAATATTCAAAAATTTTTCCAGGAATGATACTTTTCGTTTCGGGAGAGTCGATTTCAATTAACAACAAAACCTGAGATTTACGTTGCTGCTGAATGGCTTCGATATGCGAAACGTAACCTAAATTGTTGATGTGTTTTTCTAATGTATATTCGGCAATCGAATCTAAAATTTCCTGGCTCACTTTTCCAATTAACTTCAATTGAAAATGTTGTGAAAACAAGTCATTTTCTGTAATCAATTCATGTAAAACTTGCCAAAGTAACTTCGGGTTTCTATCAGACAAAAAGGATCCAATATGCGCTAAAGTGAACTTCTCATCCAAAGGTTCTCGTACTACTTTTTCTACATCATAACCGTTAGTAATAACTTCTATAGGTTGGGAAGTTATCGCTTGAAATTCGGCTTTCGTAGTTTTACTCGTTACCAAAATCGTATCGGCTGTATTCAAAACCAAACGCTCCAAACCCTTGTGTTTCTTTTCAGCATACGATGACAATTTTAGCGCTTTGTGATACCCAATGGTAGTCCATGGATCTCGAAAATCGGCAAACCATTTGACATTTAGTTCCTTTTTTAATTGCAATCCGATTAAATGCAAACTGTGTGGCGGCCCCGAAGTAACAATAGTATCAATATCGTTTTCCTGAATGTATTTTTTTAAAAACTTGACGGATGGTTTTACCCATAAAAAACGTGCATCAGGTATAAACAAATTCCCTCTTATCCAAAGTAAAACGCGCTCTAAAAAAGATTGCTTTTTAGCGGCTGGGATAATTCCGGAACTGATTTTTTTGGTTTGGTTTTTAGAGAAGAATCCCGCTAATTGGTATGGTTCGAAGATTCTGTTTTTGAGAACTATTGCTTTCTCCGAAACCTCATCGATCAAACCTTCATCGACAATTGGATACGTTGGATTTTCAGGGACATACACTATCGGTTGAATTCCAAAATCGGGCAGATACTTCACAAACTTTAACCAACGCTGTACTCCTGGTCCGCCAGCTGGTGGCCAATAGTAAGTAATGATTAAAATCTTTTTCGTATCGCTATTTGCCATTAATTGGGTTTAACTTTGTTCCGTTTGGCTTCGCCTCGGGTGTTCTTTTTCGCTCAAAATAAATGCCGACAGCGACAAGTAAAATCATTCCTATCGAACTTATCAACGCAATGATACTACCTGTTTTTACAACTTGTGGTTCAAATTTGAATTCAATGGTGTGGTGCTTTCCTGCTGGAATTTGTATTCCTCTTAAAGCATAATCCACTTTATAGATAGGAGTTTCTTTACCATCAACAGTCGCTTTCCAACCATTTTTATAATACATTTCAGAGAAAACCGCAAAACCATTATTAGTATTGGAAGAAGTGTATTTTAAATAATTGGGTTTGGATACCTCTAGTTTAATTGTTGCAGTACTATCTTTTGAATAAGTTGCCAGAATACTTGATTTCACTAAAGCTTCTTTTTGATAAACAGCCACATTTTTTGTGTCCAATTTATTCAATGCTTTCATTTCGGCATCCGCAGAATTGACCATTTTCAATTCATTTACAAACCATGCATTGCCATTCACATCGGGATTCGCAACAGGAAATTCTTCTCCTTTATCATTGGTTTGAATCAGGTACTTCACATTCAACATATTCAATACTTCAATATTGTTATTGGCAATTTGATAATCAAATAACTCCTGCATTTTTATTGGTCTAACCGCACTATAGCCGCCAATTGATTTGTGGAAATACGATGCTTTCGCACTTAAAAAACCATTAATGTCAAACACACGGTAATTGGAAGTATCTTCCAATATTTTGTTGTCAATTGCTGTCGCTTCAAACGGAACATCAACTTCTCTTGCGCTGACAAAATCCTTTTTGCTCACGTAACTTTTATCGACCAAAACCAAATCGAATACCATTAACAAACCAACTATAACAATGGTTTTTGTTTGATCCAGTTTATTTTTGGTATACAAATACAAGAACAAAGCAACTAGGATTATCAAAAATCC
>JANNCY010000153.1:0-1915 GCA_031387085.1 Flavobacteriales bacterium
AGCGGCTATCAATAAAGGAATCGACTTGGCCGAAAAAGAATACAACGGATTGGTGATTGGAAATCAAGGCACTAATTTCTCAGTAGGTGCCAACATCGGAATGATTTTCATGATGGCAGTTGAACAAGAATACGAAGAGCTGAACATGGCTATTAAATATTTCCAGGATACCATGATGCGCGTGCGTTACTCTTCTACTCCAGTTATTGTCGCTCCCCACGGAATGACATTGGGCGGTGGTTGCGAAATGAGCATGCATGCCGACCGTGTTGTCGCTGCGGCGGAAACGTATATCGGTTTGGTAGAATTTGGCGTTGGTGTGATTCCGGGTGGAGGTGGCTCAAAAGAAATGGCGTTGCGTGCTTCCGATTTATTCCATAAAAATGATGTCGAATTGAATGTACTGCAAGAATACTTTTTAACAGTAGCCATGGCTAAAGTCGCAACTTCTGCATATGAAGCCTTTGATACGGGCGTTCTACAAAAAGGAAAAGACATTGTGGTCGTAAACAAAGACCGTCAAATTGCCGTTGCCAAACAAATCGCATTGCAAATGGCCGAACAAGGATACACACAACCTATCCAACGTAAAGATGTGAAAGTATTAGGAAAGCAAGCATTGGGAATGTTCTTAGTCGGAACCAATCAAATGGTGGCAGGAAAATACATTTCCGAACACGATTTAAAAATTGCCAACAAACTCGCTTATGTGATGGCTGGTGGCGATTTATCAGAACCAACTTTAGTATCCGAACAATATTTATTGGATATTGAACGAGAAGCATTTTTATCGCTTTGTACCGAAAGAAAAACATTGGAGCGAATCCAATTTATGTTAACCAAAGGGAAACCGTTAAGAAATTAGAACATAGATAAAAGAATATAGACAAAGTAGAAAGTCTAATCTCTATATTCTATTCTCTTTACTCTTAAAAATTAAAATATGAAAACAGCCTATATAGTTAAAGCATACAGAACAGCCGTTGGAAAAGCTCCAAAAGGAGTCTTTCGTTTCAAACGTCCCGATGAGTTGGCGGCAGAAACAATTCAGTTTATGATGAATGAATTGCCTGATTTCGACAAGAAAAGAATTGACGATGTTATGGTTGGAAACGCCATGCCCGAAGCCGAACAAGGGTTAAACGTCGGTCGTTTGATTTCCCTAATGGGATTAAAAGTCACCGATGTACCTGGTGTCACCGTTAACCGCTATTGTGCCTCTGGTTTGGAAACTATCGGAATGGCAACAGCGAAAATTCAATCCGGAATGGCCGACTGTATTATTGCTGGTGGTGCCGAAAGCATGTCGTTCATTCCGATGGGTGGTTACAAACCTACACCTGATTACGCTGTCGCGGCAGCAGGAAACGAAGATTACTACTGGGGAATGGGATTAACTGCCGAAGCTGTGGCAAAACAATTCAACGTTTCTCGTGTAGACCAAGATGAATTTGCGTTCAACTCCCATCAAAAAGCATTAAAGGCACAAGCCGAGGGTAAATTCGACAAGCAGATTGTTCCGATTACCGTCGAGCAAACGTTCATAAATGAAAACGGAAAGAAAGAAACCAAATCGTATACTGTAACAAATGATGAAGGTCCAAGAGCCGACACCAACACAGCAGCATTAGCCAAATTAAAACCAGTTTTTGCCGCCGATGGTTCTGTTACTGCCGGTAACTCTTCACAAATGAGTGACGGCGCTGCTTTTGTTTTAATCATGAGCGAAGAATTGGTAAAAGAATTAGGTGTTACACCAATTGCGCGATTGGTCAATTTTGCATCAGCTGGAGTAGAACCTAGAATTATGGGAATTGGTCCTGTAAAAGCCATTCCGAAAGCCTTACAACAAGCCGGATTAAAATTAAACGATATCAATTTAATTGAATTAAACGAAGCCTTTGCCTCACAATCA
>JANNCY010000186.1:0-16089 GCA_031387085.1 Flavobacteriales bacterium
GTTCCTCTTACAATACTATCATCGATAATAACCAAATTGTCGGTGGGTTTGATAACCCCATACGTTACATCATAAACGTGAGCTACTAAATCATCACGGCTGCTGTCTTCAGTAATAAATGTCCGAAGCTTAACATCTTTAATTGCAATTTTTTCAGTTCTGATTTTTACGGAAAGTATTTGCTCTAGCTTTTCTTTTGTTAATGTCTTTCTGTTGTTTAAAATAAACTGGTTTTTCCTTTGGTTCAAAAAATCATTGGCTGCTTCTACCATTCCGTAAAACGAAGTTTCTGCAGTATTTGGGATAAATGAAAACACAGTATTATCAGTATCATCATCAATCGCTTCTAAAACAGCCGGAAGAATTAATTTCCCTAATTCTTTTCGTTCTTGGTAAATTTCGGCATCGCTTCCGCGGGAAAAATAAATGCGCTCAAAAGAACAGGCTTTCTTTTCTGTTGGTGTGATAATTTCTTCTAATGAAACGGCGCCGCTTTTCTTAATGATTAAAGCATGACCTGGATTTAATTCTTGTACTTTTTCAAAAGGAACATTAAAAACGGTTTGGATAACAGGTCTTTCTGAAGCTACGACTACAATTTCATCGTCTTCATAAAAATACACCGGACGAATTCCGGCAGGATCTCTAAAAACAAATGAATCGCCATGTCCTAATAATCCGGCCATAGCATAACCGCCATCCCAACCACGGGAAGCACGTTTTAAAATCTTAGCCAAATCTAATTTTTCGGCAATAACGGGTGAAGCTTCTCTTTTTGACAAGCCATTGTTTTTGCATTCTTGGTACAATTCGGTTACATCTTCATCAAGAAAATGACCGATTTTTTCCATAACGGTAACTGTATCCGCTAATTCTTTAGGATGTTGTCCGAGTTCAACCAAACTATTAAACAACTCTTTCACATTGGTCATGTTGAAATTCCCTGCGATGATTAAATTTCGATGCATCCAATTGTTCTGTCGTAAAAAAGGATGAACACTTTCGATGTTGTTTTTTCCGAAAGTTCCGTAACGAACGTGTCCTAAAAATAATTCGCCAACATAGGGAATATTGTTTTTTTGCAATTGCACATTGTCTTGGTATTCGGGATGTAGGGTCAATTCTTCATTGATTCTTCCATTAATTTGGGCAAAGATATCCTGGATAGGCTGTGCATCAGTAGAACGAATTCTACTTATGTATCTTTCTCCTGGTTCTACATCCAATTTAATAGAAGCAAAACCAGCTCCGTCTTGCCCGCGGTTGTGTTGCTTTTCCATAAGGAGATACATTTTTTGTATTCCGTAGAAAGCGGTGCCGTATTTTTCCTTGTAGAATTCTAACGGTTTTTTTAATCGTAAAAGTGCAATTCCACATTCGTGTTTTATTGCGTCGCTCATTGTAGTTGATATTTAGTTGTGTTGTTTTTTACCGCGAATTCACAAATTAATCTTGCTTATTTTTCGAGTAAATTCACAAATATAATTTGCGAATTTGCGGTTATTTTTTTAATAAAAATGCCCCGAAATTTCGAGGCATAAATTTATGATAATTCTATATCAAATTGTGTTAACGCTTTGAATTGTTTTAATCTTTCCTGTACTTCGATTTGTTTCAATCCCAACATTCTTTCGGTTCCGAATTTTTCAACACAGAATGACGCTAAGTTAGAACCGTGAATAATGGCATTTTTCATATTGTCGAACGAGATGTTTTCGCTGTGAGCAATATATCCCGAGAAACCTCCTGCGAATGTATCACCTGCTCCTGTCGGATCAAACACTTCTTCTAAAGGTAAAGCCGGTGCGAAGAAAATATTTTTCCCTTCAAATAATAAAGCGCCGTGTTCTCCTTTTTTAATTACTACATATTTTGGCCCCATCGTGTGGATTTTTGCTGCAGCTTTTACCAACGAATATTCTCCAGAAAGTTGGCGTGCTTCTTCATCATTAATAGTAATTACATCAACGCGTTTGATGACATCCATTAATTCCGGTAAAGCACAATCCATCCAAAAGTTCATCGTATCTAAAACTACCAGTTTTGGTTTTTTTGTCATTTGATTTAAAACACCTGTTTGCACTATTGGATGTAAATTCCCCAACATCACTACATCGGCATCTTTATAATCTTGAGGGACAACCGGATTGAAATCGGCCAACACATTTAATTCGGTAACCAAAGTGTCGCGAGAATTCAAATCGTTGTGGTATTTCCCACTCCAAAAGAAAGTTTTTCCACCTTTTACAATTTCGATTCCCGATATATCGATGTTTCTTGCGGTGAGTAAGTCTAAATATTCTTGCGGAAAATCTTCTCCAACCACCGAAACAATTGCCGATTGTACATTAAAATAAGAAGCAGACAATCCGATAAATGTAGCGGCGCCACCTAATATTTTATCCGTTTTCCCGAAAGGTGTTTCGATAGCATCAAAAGCAACCGTTCCTACTATTAAAAGTTTGTTCATTAGTGTGAATTCAAATTAAAGGTGCAAAGATAAGCATAAGTCGTAAAGTAGCAAAGTCAAAAGTCATAAAGTAAATCTAAAGTAACTTCCCTTCTTCTCTCTCATAAAAAGCATCCACAGATAACTTTTCCTGTAACGATGCCATCACCGCCAATTCATCACAACGCTCGTTTTGCGGATGGTTGTTATGTCCTTTGATCCATTTAAAATCAACTTGGTGCTTGCGGTAAATCTTGAGAAATCGCATCCATAAGTCTGGATTTTTTTTGCCTTTAAAAGCCGTTTTCTCCCAACCAAAAAGCCATTTTTTTCCAACAGCATCGACTACGTATTTCGAATCGGAAACCACCAAAACCGTCATGTTTGGATTTTTGAGTTTTTCCAAACCTACAATCACAGCCAGTAATTCCATTCTATTGTTAGTGGTTAAGCGGAAACCTTCATAGAATTCTTTTTTGTGTGGAGTGCCAACTAATTCCATTACTACGCCATAACCACCATTTCCGGGATTTCCTTTCGCTGCGCCGTCGGTGTAGATGTGGACTTGATGAGACATTTTCGATTGTTAGATTATTAGATTTTTGGATTTTTGGATTTTTCGAACTATCGGACAATCGAACCTTCCAATAATCGATGAATGACTTCCGGAAAATGTTGGTGTTCCAATTCTTGTATTTTATACGCGATTTCTTCCTGTGTTTTACAATTTTCTACGTTGATTTTTTTTTGAAAAATGATGCCGCCTTCGTCATAATGTTCATTGACATAATGTATGGAAATTCCGGTTTCTTTTTCTTTATTATCTAAAACCGCTTGATGCACATGCTTGCCGTACATTCCTTTTCCGCCGTATTTTGGAAGTAATGCAGGATGAATATTGATTATCTTATTTGGATATGCTGCAATAATGGCTTCTGGAAATTTTAATAGAAACCCAGCTAATACTATTAAATCGGGTTGCAATTGGTTGATTTTTTCTAGTACGCTACCATCCTCTAACTCTTGTTTTGAAAAAACCATTGTTGGTACAGCATGCTTTTGGGCCTTTTCTAATACTTTGGCATTCGGATTGTTAGTCAGGACGCCGACCACGTTCCCCTCTTTGTTTTTATTAAAATGTAATATAATTTTCTCGGCATTTGAACCCGAACCAGATGCGAACAGCACTATTTTTTTCATCAAGCCATTAATTATTATTACACAAAAAAAAGAATAATAAATGATAATAAATAATATTAATGGGGACTTTGTGAAATAAATTTTTTAATTTCGTGGTCACATTTATTAACTAAAAGGTGGTTTTAAAATAAAGTTTTTTATTTTTGCCAACAAATTAAATTTTAAAATTAAAGATTATGTCAGACATTGCATCAAGAGTTAAAGCGATTATCGTAGACAAATTAGGCGTTGACGAGAATGAAGTAGTAACAGAAGCAAGCTTCACAAATGATTTAGGAGCTGATTCATTAGACACTGTTGAACTTATTATGGAGTTCGAAAAAGAATTTGATATTCAAATTCCAGATGATCAAGCAGAAAATATTGCTACAGTAGGTCAAGCTATTTCCTACATCGAAGAAGCAAAAAAATAATAATTACAAAACCCGTTCATAATAATTATGTTCGGGTTTTTATTATTTAAAAAAATTAAACTATTTTTGATTGAATTTCAATCACACCATATTGAAATACCCTTGTCTCTTTACGCTTTACAACATAAAGAAAACATGGGTATTATTTGTTTAAAGAATGTTTAAAAATTAGAATATATGCAATTAAAGCGTGTTGTTGTTACTGGGCTTGGAGCTATAACTCCCATAGGAAATTCAATTCCAGAATATTGGGAAGCTTTAGTTAATGGGAAAAGTGGTGCTGCACCAATTACGTATTACGATACCGAAAAGCACAAAACTAAATTTGCTTGTGAGGTTAAAGATTTCAATATAGAAAACTATATGGATCGCAAAGAGTCTAGAAGAATGGACAAATTTGCACAATATGCTGTTGCTGCAAGTGAAGAAGCGATTCAAGACGCTGGTATCACTGCTGATAATGTCAACAAACAAAGAGTTGGTGTTATTTGGGGTGCAGGAATTGGTGGATTAGAAACGTTTCAAGAGGAAGTAATCAGTTATGCTCAAGGCGATGGTACTCCGAGATTCAACCCATTCTTTATTCCGAAAATGATTGCCGATATTGCTCCTGCTCATATTTCGATGCGAAATGGATTTATGGGACCGAATTATACTACCGTTTCTGCCTGTGCTTCTTCTGCCAATGCTTTGATAGATGCCTTTAATTACATTCGATTGGGAATGTGTGATGTAATCATATCAGGTGGTTCGGAAGCAGCTGTAACAATTGCAGGTATGGGTGGATTTAATTCGATGCAGGCATTGTCAACAAGAAATGATAGTCCGGAAACAGCTTCAAGACCTTTTGATGCTACTCGTGACGGATTTGTTCTTGGAGAAGGTGCTGGCGCATTGGTTTTAGAAGAATACGAACATGCTAAAGCACGAGGTGCTAAAATATATTGTGAAGTGGGTGGTGGCGGAATGTCATCGGATGCCTACCATTTAACTGCTCCACATCCGGAAGGAATTGGTGTAATTGCCGTTATGGAAAATACGTTGCGCGATGCAGGAATGAAACCAGAACAAGTCGATCATATTAATACGCACGGAACTTCAACTCCACTTGGCGATGTTGCCGAATTAAAAGCAATTAGCCACGTTTTTGGCGCTCATGCTAAAAACATCAATATCAATTCGACCAAATCAATGACTGGCCATTTACTTGGAGCTGCTGGCGCAATTGAAGCGATTGCTTCGATATTGGCGATGAAATACGGAATTGTTCCTCCAACAATTAACCATACTGTTGTAGATGAAAACATTGATCCTTCTTTAAATTTGACTTTAAACAAAGCACAAAAAAGAGAGATTAATGTAGCGATGAGCAATACGTTTGGCTTTGGTGGTCACAATGCTTGCGTTTTATTTAAAAAATTAGAATCTTAAGTTTTAATGCGAATACTTAAAAAAATATTTTCTGGAAATTCCCGTTCAAAAGAGGACGGGAATTTTTTTGCCAGTGTCGAAAAAATTGTTGGTTTTAAACCCGTTCAAATTCGATATTACGAAAAAGCATTTACACATCGCTCTTCCAATAAAACCGATGTACATGGAAATCCTCTAAATTATGAACGATTAGAATTTCTTGGTGATTCTATGCTAAGTTCCGTAATTGCTGCACATTTATACAAAGAAGCGCCTTTGGGTGACGAAGGTTATCTAACAAAAATGCGTTCCAAAATTGTAAGTCGCGAACATTTAAATGAATTGGGTAAAGATTTAAATCTGATTGATTTAGTAGAAAGCAAAGTGCCTGCAGCTCATTTCGGGGAAAACATTCACGGAAATATATTTGAAGCTTTGGTTGGCGCGATTTTTTTAGATAAAGGATACCAAGGTTGCGAAGATTTCATCAAGAGAAGGGTAATTATTCCGTATGTTAACATTGAACGTCTCGAAGGGAAAGTAATTAGCTACAAAAGCTTACTTATTGAATGGTGTCAGAAAGAAAAAAAGAACTTTCATTATGATATTTTTGATGACAATGGCATTGATGGTCAAAAATATTTTGGTGTTAAGCTTGCCATTGATGAAAAAGTGGTTGCTAAAGCTAGAGCAACATCCAAAAAGAAAGCCGAAGAAATTGCTTCAAAAAGAGCCTTCTTTTTATTTCAAGAAAGAATTAATAAAAAAACATAACCCTAATTAAAAACTACAACGTTTTCGTATTAAAAATTACGTTAATCTATTGTTTTTTATGCTCTTCATAATGCTATAAGACTTATATTTACACCTTGTTTTAAGTTAAAATGGCGACACTTAAATTATATATTGACGAATTGGAAGAGTTGGATTTTAATCTGTTAGCTATCCATACATCTATGGAGGACTATAGATTAGCCTATTTTTTAAATCAAAAACTCCAATTAAATTTAAGTAAAAACAAAGAGGAAATTAAAGTAAAAAACAAAGAAGGGAGCACTTATTTTTCGAGGTTTACTTTTGAAGATACTAAAAAAGATGTCTTTTGGAATTTAATCGAAAATGAAAATGAAATTACATTAAAACAAAATAACATCAATCAGGGATTGTTCACTGAAAGTAAAAATTCTTTTACCACAAAAGATTTTCTTTTACCTGAATATAAAAAAGTAGATTTTTTTTTAAAAATCGAAGCTCCCAAAGAAAGTGTTATTCCATCAGAAATTGCAACAATAATAAAATCAATAGATAAAATTTCAACTGTTTATTATATTGATTTAGACAATATAAAATCAAAAAACAATTTAATTTTTTAATTCAAATGTTAACAAGAAAAAAAACTAAAATTGTAGCGACATTAGGTCCTGCCTGTAGTTCAAAAGAAGTGATAAAAGACATGATTGATGCAGGAGTAAATGTATTTAGAATCAATTTTTCTCATGCTGATTATGACGATGTAAAGGAACGTATCGATATTATTAGAAGTTTAAATAAAGAATTTGGTTATAGTACTGCTATTTTAGGCGATTTACAAGGCCCTAAACTTCGTGTTGGAGTAATGAAAGAAGACGTGGTGGTGAGTCCTGGTGATATTATTACCTTTCAAACTGCCGAAGATGTACCAGGTACTGCCGCTCGGGTTTATATGAACTACAAAGAATTCCCAAGAGATGTTAAGCCGGGTGAAAAAATCTTACTAGACGACGGTAAATTGATGTTTGAAGCTATTGAAACCAACGGAACAACAGAAGTAGTTTGTAAAGTAATTCAAGGCGGTCCTCTGAAATCTAAAAAGGGAGTAAATCTTCCTAATACCAAAGTTTCATTACCTGCATTGACCAAAAAAGACATAAAGGATGCTATTTTTGCTATTGAACAAAAAGTAGATTGGATAGCACTTTCGTTTGTTAGAACTCCGGCCGACTTAGAAGAATTACAAGATTTAATTGGCAAACATTCCAATCATAAGATTCCGATTATTGCCAAAATCGAAAAACCAGAAGCCGTTGAAAACATTGATAAAATTGTGGCGTTTTGTGACGGATTAATGGTAGCTCGTGGTGATTTAGGAGTTGAAATTCCGGCTCATGAAGTGCCTTTAATTCAGAAAAAATTAATTCTCAGAGCAAAAACAGCCCGAATTCCGGTAATTGTCGCCACACAAATGATGGAAACGATGATTACCAGTTTAACACCGACGCGTGCCGAAGTAAATGATGTAGCCAATTCGGTTATGGATGGTGCCGATGCAGTAATGTTGTCTGGAGAAACTTCGGTAGGAAATTATCCTGTTCAAGTCATCGAAAAAATGACACAGATTATATTAGCTGTAGAAGATTCTCCGCTTATTCAAGTACCGCAAAATCCACCACATGTAAGAACCAAACGTTTTATTACCAAATCGATTTGTTATCATGCTGCGACTATGGCGAATGAAATTCAGGCGAAAGCCATTTCTACATTAACCAATAGCGGTTATACTGCCTTTCAAATATCGGCATGGCGACCAAAAGCACACATATTAGTCTACACTTCTAATATCCGAATTCTAACACAACTAAACTTACTTTGGGGCGTAAATGCGTTTTTTTACGACAAATTCGTAAGTACAGATGATACGGTTGAAGACATCAACCGCATTGCCAAAGAAAACGGATTTGTTAAAAAAGGTGATATGCTTATTAACCTTGCTGCGATGCCTGTTGTTGATAAAGGAATGGTAAATACCATGCGTATATCGGAAATCGAATAAGTAAAAAAAAGTCAAAATATAAAGCTGTTCTTAGGAATGGCTTTTTTTATTTAAAACTCAAACTTCAATTGCACCACAACCGTTTTTTTTACTTCTGTATTTAAATTATTTAATGAAATTCCGAGTAATCGAACCGATTCTTTAAGTCGTTCTTGGTACAATAATTCTTTTACCGTTTCAAAGAGAATGCCTTTGTCGGAAATAAAATAAGGCAATGTTTTACTACGGGTTTGTGTGGTAAAATCGCTGTATTTTATCTTTAAAGTGACTGTTTTCCCTGAGATGTTGTATTTCTTTAAGCGCTTTTCCAATTCACCAGCGATGCGTTCTAAACGCTCTTGCATAAAAATTTCGGAAGTCAGATTTTCATTAAAAGTGTGTTCGGCGGCGACCGATTTTGTAATTCGATTCGGCTTGACTTCACTGTTGTGGATGCCTCTCACAATCTTATAATACGATGCACCACTTTTACCAAAATGAGTTTCTAAATAGTCGACCGATTTCGATTTTAAATCGAGTCCGGTAAAAATGCCATGTTGGTACATTTTTTCGGCAGTCACTTTTCCGATTCCGTAGAATTTTTTGATATCCAACTTTTCCAGAAAATCTTGAACTTCATCTGGATTTACTGTTTTTTGTCCGTTGGGTTTGTTGAAATCACTCGCTATTTTTGCGACAAATTTATTGACTGAAATTCCGGCAGAAGCGGTCAATCCTACTTCATCATAAATACGTTTTCTAATTTCTTGCGCGATTAAAGTCGCGCTCGGATTACCTTTTTTATTTTGTGTAACATCCAAATAGGCTTCATCTAGCGATAGCGGTTCGACCAAATCGGTATACTCATAAAAAATAGCTTTTACTTTTTTGGAAATCTCTTTGTAGCGATCAAATCGTGGTGGGACAAAAATAAGTTCCGGACAATTTTTTTTCGCCTGAACGCCACTCATCGCACTTCGCACACCAAATTTTCTCGCTTCATAACTCGCTGCTGAAACGACGCCGCGAATCTCGCTTCCGCCTACAGCCAATGGTTTCCCTTTAAGTTCGGGATTGTCCATTTGCTCTACAGAAGCGTAGAAAGCATCCATATCGACATGAATAATTTTTCGGTATTTGATTTCGTCTGACACATTACAAATTTAGTTTTTTTATTACACAGAGTTGCACGGAGAATGCACAGAGATACACTGAGAATTTGTACATTTGAAAAAAGCATCCCATATGATTGAAATTGAACGAAAGTTTTTGGTTACTTCAACAGATTTTATAAGCGAATCTGAAATCCATTTTGAAATTGCACAAGGTTATCTTTCTTCGCACCCGAAACGAACAGTAAGAGTTCGAATTAAAGGCGATAAAGGGTATTTAACCATCAAAGGAAAAGGAAACGAAAGTGGCATTTCTCGTTTTGAATGGGAAAAAGAAATTCTGGTTGATGAAGCAAAAAGGCTATTGCTTTTGTGTGAAAAAGGAGTGATTCATAAAACCCGTTACAACATAAAAAAAGGAATTCATACTTTTGAAGTGGATGTTTTTCATGGTGAAAACAGCGGATTAATTATTGCTGAAATCGAACTCCATAACGAACAGGAAATCTTTGAAAAACCAAAATGGCTCGGTGAAGAAGTGACGAATAAGGAAAACTATTACAATGCTTTTTTGAGTCGGAAGCCATTTTGCCTATGGTAATTACTGCTGTAGCACTTCTAGTTTAGCGATTACATAGCCTCCTCTGCCAGATGAAATGGCGTTGAATGCTTTTTTTGATAAATCTATTTCTCTTCCTTTTACAAAAGGCCCTCTATCGGTAATTTCTACGATGACCGATTTTCCATTCAATTCATTGGAAACCCTGACTATGGTTCCGAAAGGAAGTTTTTTATGGGCCGCTGTCATTTTGTTCATGTCGAAGCGTTTCCCGCTTGCAGTTCTTTTTCCATGAAAACGATCGGCATAATAGGACGCGTGGACTTTATCTTTGTAGAGTTTAAAATTCCCTTTTTCGATAGTAAGTGTGTCAATAATAATCTCTTTCCGCGAAATGATATTGTCTTTTTTTACAGAATCTAAAAGTGTCTTTATCTCGAGTTCCTTTTTTACTTTAATTTGTTTCTTTTGAAACGCTTTTGATTTTTTGGGTTCTTGATCTTGCTGCAATTCAACATTCTTTATTACCGTAAAACTGCTAATCAAAATAGCAGTACTTATAAGTAAAATAAATTTTATAGTTGATTTTTGCATAAATGTAAATTTAATAGGATAGAACTCATCCTGATAATAGCAATAGAATTACCAAAAATGTCTAATGATTTTGTCTTACTTCTTTAGCCATAAGCTCCATGGAATACGAACCAAAATAAGAAGCAATCCTAATCCATAAAAAACAGAAATAGCTTTGAATTTTGCCTCACTTGTTGTGGCTTTTTTATGTTTAGACCATCCCACTGTAATTAAAGCAATTGCAATGATGTTGATAAGTGGATGCTCTAATGACGTTAATCGTAAAGACGCGTCTTTCATTTCGCCAAAACTTGCTTTACCTAAAGGGGAAACAAAATACAGTAGCAACCCGATTAAAAGTTGAACGTGTGCTGCAATTAACCCAAATAACGCAATGGCTCGGTCTTTGGGGATAAATTCTTTTTTTGCAAAAAAACCTATAAGTGAATTGATTACAACTAAAACAAGTAATAGCAAGGTCAAATAAGCCCAACCCGAATGAAATTTTTGAATAAAATTATACATAAAACTGTTGTTTGATTTTTACTTTCTACCGTTCGACTCTAAGCCTCGATTAAACAAATATAACGAAAAAGAATAAAAAAACGCATCTCAAAACGATGCGTTTTTAAATTATTTGTTTTGAAGAAAGTACTTTAATAAAAACTCGGTAGAATTATCATGCACGTTTACTTTTCTATTTTCTATTTCGTCTAAAATAGAATTGGCCAATTGTTTTCCGAGTTCAACTCCCCATTGGTCGTAGCTGAAAATATTCCAAATAACTCCTTGAACAAAAATTTTATGCTCGTACATAGCAATTAGAGAGCCCAATGATTCGGGCGTTAATTTGTCGATTAAGATGGTGTTAGTTGGTTTATTTCCTGTAAAAACTTTAAAAGGCAAAAGAAAATGGGCTTTCTCGGTAGCGATTCCTTGATTATTGAATTCGGCTTTAACTTGAGCTTCTGTTTTCCCATTTAATAACGCCTCTGTTTGAGCAAAAAAGTTCGACATCAATTTATTGTGATGGTCTTCATTGCCGTATAACGGTTTTACAAAACCAATAAAATCAGTCGGAATTAATTTCGTTCCTTGATGGATGAGTTGAAAAAAAGCGTGTTGCGAATTGGTTCCGGGTTCACCCCAAATGATAGTTCCGGTTTGATAGTTAACTGGTTTACCGTTGCGACCGATACTTTTTCCGTTGCTTTCCATTATTCCTTGTTGGAGGTAAGGCGCCAATTTTTGAAGGTATTGTGAATATGGAATTAACGCTTCGCTTTCTGCTCCGAAAAAATTGTTGTACCAAATGCTGAGTAACGCAAGAATAACGGGGATGTTTTTATCGAAAGAAGCTGTTTTGAAATGCGTATCCATTTTGTTAGCGCCGAGTAACAGTTTGTCGAAATTATTATATCCAACAGCTAAACTTATGGATAAACCTACGGCGCTCCAAAGTGAAAAACGCCCGCCAACCCAATCCCACATTGGGAAAATATTGTTGGGATTGATTCCGAATTCGGTTACTTTTTGAATGTTCGTAGAAACCGCCACGAAATGTTTGGCAACATCGTTTTGTGTTGCTGTTTCTAAGAACCAATTTTTTACAGTTTCCGAATTGGAAAGTGTTTCTTGTGTTGTAAATGTTTTAGAAACAATGACAAACAAGGTGGTTTGTGGATTTAGTTTTTTGATAATTTCATTAACATGATCGCCATCAATATTGGAAACAAAATGTAGGTTCAGATGGTTTTTATAAAACTGTAGGGCTTCGACTACCATGGCTGGACCAAGATCGGAGCCGCCAATTCCGATATTAACGACATCGATGAACGATTTGCCTGTGTAACCTTTTCTTTCTCCAGAAATGATTTGATTGGAGAATTCTTTTATCTTGTTTTTGACATCGTAAACTTCTGGAATTACATTTTTTCCGTCAACTAAAACGGAGGCGTTTTCTGATAATCGCAAAGCAGTATGAAGTACGGCTCTGTTTTCGGTTTGATTGATTATGGCTCCGCCGAAATACTGTGAAATCGCGTCTTTTAAATTCGTTTCGTTGGCAAGATCTAGCAGCAAGTTGATGGTTTCCGAAGTGATATTGTTTTTGGAATAATCGAGTAAAAAATCATTCCATTGGAGGTGAAAATTATTGGCTCTTTTGCTATCATCCACAAATAGTTGTTTCATGGAATTGTTTTTCATTAGCTCGTAATGTTGTTGTAATTTTTGCCAAGCCAGAGTTGTGGTTGGGTTTGTATTTTGAAGCGCCATTTTTTATTTTTTGAAATGTAAATTTAGTAAAATAGTTGTTGTTTTAGCCCAGATGGAAATGAAAAGCTTTGAGAAATAAAAAAGAATTTTTTCTTACTGTAAAAAAGCGACAGCAGGAGCTCTTTTTATAGTGTAGAAAAAACTTTTTTACGAGCAAACTTGGAATGTACAGCTGGAATAGCTTCTAATTATTTTTGAATTTCAAGTTGGTTATACTGTCTAATTCTTTTTTAAGAGGCGACATGTATTCGATAAATCTTGGTTTGTTTTTAGGATCCATTGGTTGTGAATTTGGCAGTTTTAGTTTAAGTGCATCGACTTGCAAGTTGTTTTTCCAAAAACGATAACAAACGTGCGGACCCGTTGCTAAACCTGTGCTTCCTACTTTACCGATGACCTGACCTTGCGTAACTCTTTGTCCACGTTTGACGAGAATTTTTGACATGTGAAGGTATTGCGTCGAATACGTTTTATCGTGTTTTACTTTAACGAAATTCCCGTTTCCAGCGGTGTAACCCGCTTGCTCGATAACGCCGGCAGCCGTTGTCATAATTGGTGTTCCGGTGGGTGCGGCATAATCGGTTCCGTTGTGGGCTTTCCAACGCAATTGCACGGGATGAAAGCGACTTCTTGAGAATTTGGAGGTGATATTAACGAATTTTAAAGGTGCTTTTAGGAAAAAGTTTTTAAGGGCTTTTCCGTCGTAGTCGTAGTAATCTATTTTATCGCTAGTGGTGTTTTGCTTGAATGGAAAGGCGTAGATTTTCTTTCCTTTGTATTCAAAATAGGCTGCTTTTATACTGTCTACGCCGTCGTAAATGGTGTCGTTGATATATCTTTCAACGAAACTTATGGCGAATTTGTCTCCTTTTTTTGATTTGAAAAAATCGATAGACCAGGCATAAATTTTAGTAAGTCGGCCCGATAATGTAGGTTCTATTTTTAAACTTCTTAAGGTTTGTGTTAGAGAGCCTGTGAGTTCACCAGCTACGGTTCTATTTTTAAATGTTAGAGGACGCGCCTTTTTAAATCCAACGATTGAATCAGTTAAATCGATTAAGTAATAATTTAATCGATCGGGTTGGTAAATTAAATATTGCAGTTTGTTGTATTTGTCTTTTGATCTAAGACATACGTATGGCCGTTTATAACGAACACTGGTTGGAAAGGAATCTCTAACTTTTTGAATGATATCGTGGACTTTTTTACCATTAACGTTTTGTTTTGAAAGGATTTTTTCGAAAGTGTCTTGTCTACCAATCGTATCTAAATGAACATTGAATTCATCGTATTTAAAACCAAAATCGACAATAGGCCTAGAAGGTTCTGTATCTTCAATCCATATTTCTTCTTCCTTTTTTTTACAGGAATAAAGTGTGAGTAAGAGCAGTATAATTGTAGCTAATTTTTTCAAATGATTAACTTAGATTATTTCAAATTAACAATTTTCACCCCAGTTTTTTAATTCTTCTTCACTCCATAACTCTGGGAAAAAGATTCTTCGTTGGTATTTTGGGTGCATGTATTTTTTCCAATCGCTTCCGCCGGTTGCTTCACCATCGCCAACGCCACTTCCTTCAATGTATTTTTTAGCAGCATTTAAATGTCCCATAACCCAAGTAATGTTAACCGTATGATCGTAATGACGCATAGCCTGAATTAATGTTGAGTTTTTTTGATCGCTCTCGGGTAGTTGTTTGAATTTTTGCCAAACATTAATGGTGTTGTATTCTTCCATGTGGCGAAGAAATTTAGCTTTGTATTTTCTTTCAAATTCTAAGATTAAAAACGATTTTTCTCCCGTTTTATGGTCTTTGCCCGCAGCCTGCCAATACAAATGTTCTAAGGCGTGTTCGTAGGGAGTTTCTCTGTTTATTGTTGCTCTAAAGCGATAATCGATAAGGTTTATTAAATCGGTAGATGAAAATTCGATTAAGCGGTATTGCGCACTTTGGAATCCACTTGCTGGTGTTAATGTATTTCGAAATTTCATGTATTGATCTACATCCATTCCGTCTCCCATAATATCGAAAGAGGTGGTAAGCATGTCGAAGTAACGACTTATCCTGTCCAGTTTAGTTGTGAAAAATTGCGTTTCTGGTTTATCGGTATGACACAGTTGTTGCATTTCCCATAAAATCATTTTGAACAAGAGTTCGTTGACCTGATGGTACATAATAAAAACCATTTCGTCGGGCAAAATGGTTCTTTGAGTTTGAAGATTTAAAAGCGCATCTGTTTGTATATAATCCCAATAGGTAATTGGTTTTGACCAAAGTAATCCTTCTAAATGCGTTTCTGTTTTTTGATTTATTTTTTCAAATTTCTTTTCTAATTCTGAAATTAAGTGTGTCGTTTCTGAATTCATTATTTTACTTTAATTTTAAAAGAATTATTTAATCCCTTAAACGATTCTAAATCGGCTTTTATAGAACCGACTGCCAATTCGGCTTTAATTCTTATCGGCAGTTTGTTTTCATCATCTGATATCCAAACTGTTAGACTTTCTTGTTCTTTAAAAACCCTTCCTGATTGCACTAACGGGCGAAACATCATTGTTGAAATAGTTCCAAATTTCGAATCTATATCTTCTCTACCAATAAACTTTAACTTAAATTTAGTGGTTTCATCGTCAAAAAACATGTCAATTGCAATTGATTCTCCAACTTTTAGTTTATCAATATTGGGATGATTTCTTAAATAGTAAAAGGTAGAAATAATATCTTGAACGTTTTCTGGAGTAGAAAATGTATTCTCGGTTTTGTGTTTGTAATCTTTTACTAAGATAGTATTTTTATCTTGATTAAAAAACCCTTCTTGATTTTTAGTATAACCTCCCTCATCTATTTTTCTAACAAACTGATACGGTTTGCCTGACACTTTGTCAAAATAACTTTCATAATTATCTTCCACCTTAAAAAAGACTTTTGACAATCCGGTAGTATATCCTTTTCCTATGGCGTGAAAAATTTTTTTATTATTTCGCGTTGCTTCTTTTACTTCGAGTGTTGCATAACCCGCAGTAACAAATCCGTAATGAATTCTAAATTTAAACCATTCTCCGACATCAAATGCTGGATCTTTTTGAGTATCAAAACTAGACAATATTAAAAGCAATGCTAAAACAATTCCCTTTTTCATTTTGTTATTTTATTGATTTGAAAAGCCCACATTGCAATATTTGTTCCAAATGTACCAAAACAAAAAAACCCAATCAATAAAATGACTGAGTTTTTATGCTATTAACCAACCAAAAAATATAAATTATGAAAAACTTATATAAAATTCGAAGGAAACCACTCCTTCTC
>JANNCY010000240.1:0-5168 GCA_031387085.1 Flavobacteriales bacterium
AGATGATGTAAAAACCGATTCGATTGTCGATTTGACCGTGACTTCTATTTTATCCAAACTCGATCCACATTCGGTGTATTTAGCTCGTAATGAACAAAAAAATGAAGCTGAAATTATGCGTGGTGATTTTGTCGGAATTGGCGTCAATTTTTACATGTACAACGACTCCGTTGCCGTTATTAAACCGATTGAAAACGGTCCCGCAGCAAAAGCTGGAATCCTTCCCGGCGATCGTATTTTATACGCCAATAATTTCAAACTTTTCGGAAAGAAAATTTCCAACGACACTTTATTTACGAAACTTAGAGGTGAAGAAGGAACTAAAGTCACACTTACCATCTATAGAAAATCCATCAACAAAAAAATAAAAATTGATTTGCTACGCGAAGTGGTTCCCATAAAAAGTGTTGATACGTATGTAATGCTGAATAAAAGTGTGGGCTACATTAAAATCAATCGTTTTGCCGAAACTACTGGTAACGAATTTCATTCGGCATTATTAGATTTAAAACGAAAAGGAGTCCAGGAATTGGTTATCGATTTACGCGAAAATGGTGGTGGATTTCTCGAAAAAGCAGTCGAAATTGCTGACGAATTGTTAAAAGAAAAAGAGCTTATCGTTTTTACTAAAAATAAAAAAGGGACTATTGATAAAACCTATGCGACAACTGGAGGTTTATTTGAAAATGGGAAGGTGTATATTTTACTTGATGAAAATTCAGCATCGGCAAGTGAAATTTTAGCCGGAGCTGTTCAAGACAACGACAGAGGAATGGTGGTTGGCAGACGTTCTTTTGGTAAAGGACTAGTGCAACGTGAAATGGATTTCGATGATGGCTCAGCAGTTCGTTTAACCATTGCCCGTTATTACACTCCAAGTGGTCGTTCGATTCAAAAACCGTATAAAAAAGGAGAAAGCTCTAAATATTTCAATGAATTTGAAACCCGATTTGAAAGTGGCGAACTCTACGAAAAAGACAAAATAAAAATCGCCGATTCTTTAAAATTCAAAACTAAAAATGGACGAATCGTTTATGGCGGTGGTGGTATTGTTCCCGATGTGTTTATTCCACTTGAAGTCAATCATGGTCAAGAAAGTTTGGATTATATTTTAAAATCCGGAATCGTTGGACATTTTGTTTTTGAACAATTAGACAGAGAAAGAAGTGAATTCATAGGATTAACCTTAGAAAGCTTAATAACGAAAATAGATGCTAACGATTCGTATGTTAAAAAATTCAAGACTTATTTGGCTGCGGCTGGTTTAGAAATCAATTTGGATAAAAACAAAGCGATTGTTAATCGGTATATTGCTGCTGAATTCGCACGACAGCTTTTCGGCGAAAGCCAATATTATCAAATTGTATTGAAAGAAGATAAGATGTTAAAAGCGATTTTGAAGTAAACGGCCCTCGCGCCGCCTGGCTCCTTCGCTAACCCGAGGCATAGCCGAACTGAGCGAAGCTAAATAGTCTACCAGACTATTTTTTTACGCTAGACCCTTTTATCGAATCGTGACTCTGACTCGAAATCCCATTATTCCACAAAGTTAAAATATCAGTGGCAACAGCAGCACCACTTCCTGCGGCAATGGCTAATTGACTTCTCCAGCCAGCTAGAGTTCCAACAACATAAATACCGTCAGCCACTTTATGATCTTCATTTTTAAGTTGGATGCGCTGTTTTTCGGCAATCGCTTTTTTATGAGGTGCAACAAATTGCATCAAACCCTCAATAGCAAACGTATTCGAATAGCCAATAGCAACAACAATGTTTTTGGTTTGGTATGAGTTTTTATTAGTGATTACGGTAAAGTTTGGAAATCCCCCTTCAAGTTTAAGCACTTTTTCTTCTCCAATTTGAACAACATGCGGATACAAATTTTGCAATTGCTCTAAACTTTCCGCTAATAAATCGGAGCCTAATTTCCCTTTCGGGATGCCGTAAGCGTTATTAAACAAAGCTTCTTGCAGTGACGATGTTTTTTGATGGGTGATGATTCCGATTTTTTTATCTAAAACAAAAGATTTATTTTTGGCAGAACCCAATACCAAAGCACAAGAAACTCCGGAAACGCCTCCACCAAGTACTAAAACATCAAACATCAATTTTTAATTTTTTAGTTTTTCTTCAATTTTTTTAGACATCTTGAAGATAAGAAGAATAAAAACTGCACAAAATGCGGCTGCAATTCCAATTAATGCCACAATACTATTGCCTTCAAAGGGTTTGTCAAAATCCAATAAAGTAACATTGAAAATGATTAATGCAATAGCAATAAGGATTAATAAATTGGTAAAAATTTTCATTAGATATAATTAAGGGACAAAAGTAACAAATTTCAATTTATACGAATAAATCTTTAACATTAGTTGTAAATAATTTAACGGCAATCGCTAAAAGAATGACACCAAAAACTTTTCGGATAATGTTTATGCCGTTTTTACTCAACATTTTTTCAATTTTTGCAGAGGATTTTAAAACACCATACACTAAAACAATATTCAATAAAATGGCGATTATGATGTTTATCGATTGAAATTCGGCACGCAGTGAAAGTAAAGTCGTCATAGTTCCAGCTCCAGCGACCAAAGGAAATGCAATAGGAACTATCGATGCCGAAGTCGCTTCTTCATCGCGATACAATCGAATTCCTAAAATCATTTCGAGTGCTAAAAAAAACAAAACAAAAGATCCGGCAACGGCAAAAGAGTTCACATCGATACCAATGAGTTTTAAGATTTCTTCTCCTACAAAAAGAAAAGCAATCATGATTCCTGCCGACACCAAAGCGGCTTTCCCCGATTGAATATGACCAAACTTCGCCCGTAAATCAATAATAATCGGAATACTTCCGATAATATCAATTACCGCAAATAGTACCATAGTGGCTGTTGCTATTTCTCTAAAATTGATTTCCATAACCTAAATTTTTCACAAAAATACTGCTTTCCACGTAATACTATCTAAAAGCTACTATTTCATTTGTATTTTTGCAGTTCAATAGAATCCTAACTCATCATGTTTCAACTCGGAAAAACTATAGTTTCAGAAGACATACTTCAAAAAGATTTTGTCTGTAATCTTTCTGCCTGTCACGGTGCTTGTTGTGTCGATGGCGATGCTGGCGCTCCGTTAAGTCAAGAAGAAACAAAAATTCTCGAAGCAATTTATCCAAAAGTAAAACCCTTTCTCCGAAAGGAAGGCATCGAAGCTATTGAACGATTGGGTACCTGGAGAGTGGGAACCGATCAGGATTTAGAAACGCCATTAATTGATGAGAAAGATTGTGCGTATGTTATTTTTGATGGAAAAACAGCACTCTGCGGAATCGAACAAGCATACAATCAAGGAATAATAAGTTGGAAAAAACCGGTTTCCTGTCACTTATATCCGATTCGAGTGAAAGATTTCACCGAGTTTGCCGCTGTCAATTACGATCGTTGGGACATTTGTGATCCGGCATGTTCTTTAGGAGCCGAGTTGGAAGTTCCGGTGTATAAGTTTGTAAAAGAGGCGCTAATCAGAAGATTTGGAGAAGATTGGTATATGGAGTTGGAAAAGGTTGCTGAGGATTTAAAGAGCGGAAAATAAAAAACCGCTTAGAAAATCTAAACGGTTTTTGTGGAGAATACCGGATTCGAACCGGTCACCTCTTGCCTGCCAGGCAAGCGCTCTAGCCAAATGAGCTAATCCCCCAAAATGGTTCGCAAATATACAGTTTAGTTTTAAATTTACTAAATTTGCCAAATAAATTTCTACAATGAGTAAAATCAGGATTACCAAACAATTCAGTTTTGAAACCGGTCACGCACTTTATGGTTATGACGGAAAATGTAAAAACGTTCACGGCCACAGTTATAAACTTTCGGTTACCGTTATTGGAACACCAATTTCGGATACCAACAATGTGAAATTCGGAATGGTAATCGATTTTTCGGATTTGAAGAAAATTGTTCGCGAAGAAATTGTTGACGTGTTTGATCACGCTACAGTTTTTAATCAAAATACGCCTCATATCGAATTAGCGAAAGAGCTAAAAAATCGTGAACACCACGTGATTTTAGTCGATTACCAGCCAACGAGTGAAAACATGGTTATCGATTTTTCCCATAAAATAAAAGCGCGATTACCTAAGGAAATTGTACTTCATTCACTGAAACTTCAAGAAACAGAAAGTTCCTTTGCCGAGTGGTATGCTTCCGATAATTTGTAATTTACTACATTTACCAAATGCAGTTAGCCAATAACAAAAAAATATATTTTGCTTCCGATCAACATTTGGGTGCTCCAACACCCGAAGCCAGTTTTCCGCGTGAGCAAAAATTTGTTGCTTGGCTCGATGAGGTAAAAGGCGATGCAGAAGCTATTTTTCTACTTGGTGATTTATTCGACTTTTGGTTCGAATACAAAATGGTAGTTCCAAAAGGATTCGTTCGAGTTTTAGGGAAATTAGCTGAAATTCGTGATAGTGGTATTCCGATTTATTTCTTTGTTGGAAACCACGATTTGTGGATGAGTGACTATTTTGAAAAAGAACTGAACATTCCGGTTTACCGCGATAATCAGGAATATACCTTTGGAAACAAATCGTTTTTAATTGGACATGGCGACGGAAAAGGTCCTGGAGATAATGGCTACAAACGAATGAAGAAAGTCTTTACCAACTCCTTCTCTAAGTGGATTTTTCGTTGGTTGCATCCTGACATCGGAGTACGATTAGCGCAATATTTATCGGTCAAAAATAAACTCATTTCGGGCGATGCTGATGTAAAATTTCTTGGTGAAGAAAACGAATGGTTGGTCCAATATTCCAAAAGAAAACTAGAAACGAAACATTACAATTACCTTATTTTCGGACATCGTCATTTACCGATGAAAATTTCGGTTGGTGATAACTCCGAATACATCAACCTTGGCGATTGGATTTCGTACTTTACGTATGGCGTTTTTGATGGAGAAACTTTTGAGTTGAAGGAGTATAAATAAAAACACCTGACAGGTTTTAAAAACCTGTCAGGTGTAGTAGTAAATATAGTCTACCTCAAATCCTTCAATCGCAATTGTACCGTAACTTTTCCATTATATTCATTTTCATCAATACAATACGCCGCATCAAAAGGTTTTTGATTTTTAACCAAATCCAGTTTAGTTCCCAATCCAAATCC
>JANNCY010000047.1:0-20043 GCA_031387085.1 Flavobacteriales bacterium
CGATTTGAAATCGGGCGACTACGAGTTTGTATTTCATCGAGGTAATTTTGATAAAGTAGAAGTTAGCGCTATTGAACTTCCAATAAAAAACAGAAAATTTACCGTAAAAAAAGATACCATAATTACTATTGCAATTGAAAACTGGAAAGACCAATTGCCTTTTATTCCTGTATTTCAATTCACGAAAGAGATCATTGAAAAAAATGACGGTATTCAATTGAGTGAACCCAATATTTGGTATTATAAAAAAGGGCATAATAGTAATTGGGCAAGAAAGGATTTGGATACGAAAGATTGGATCAAGTTCCGGCCAGCAGCTATTGATGAAAAACAAGCAGACAAAAATGGGCGTCGTGAAGCATGGTTCCGAACCAATCTCAAAATAGATTCATCTATGATAGATGTGCCAATCAACTTCAAATTTGGATTATATGGTGCGGGTGAAGTATACATTGATGGCAAATTAATCAAATCATACGGCATTACCGGTAAAGACAAAAAAACGTATAAGGAATACTCTGCGACGCATCATTTACCCATTCAGTTTACACTAGAAGCCGGTAAGGTGCATGTTTTGGCAATTCATGTAGTTGACTACATAGTACCTTTTGTCAAGAAAGAACATAATAAGGGTTGGTCGTTTGGTATTTGGGATCAAAAAGGCACCGATGAGTATGCCAAACATGTTGAAGAAGAACCTTTTTTTAACACCATCTGGTTGTCGGTGGGAACATTATTGTGCATATTATTCTGGTCTTTGGCATTTCAAAATCGGAAAGAAAAATACATGTGGTTGATTGCACTTACTTCAACCAGTTTACTTTTTCATTCTATTTGCATGTTAATGCCGCATAATGTATTTGCTCCAAAACTGTTACTACTTCTCACTATAGATTATTTTTCATTTATCACTCATAAGTTCCTATTTGTTTTTAGCATTTTACTGGTTGTCAATTTATTCAAAAGAAAGGTAACGTTAATTCTAAAGGTTATATTAGGTTTAATCTTACTCAGCCCTATAATTGATATTTTATATCCGAACCAAATCACTATCGGCATAGCTATGGTGCTGACATTTTTAATTAATTGCTACTACATCATTTCTTCCAGAAAATCGTTAAAAGGAGCGCAGTGGTTTATAGTGGCTGGTGTAGTTCTTACTTACATACTATTATTAACTTTCATAGGTATCGAAATGATTAATCCTGAAGTGATTAACAATACCGTGGCTGGACTTTTCAATACGGCCTTTTTCCTTTCTCTTCCAGTATGCTTATTATTTTACATTGCCTTTCGATTTAAAGAATTCGTTCATGAAGTACAATATAATGCTGAGCAGGTAGTACAGCTTTCTGAAGAGAAAAAACAGCATGCCATTGAACAGCAGAAATTACTGGAAGAAGAAGTAGCTCGGCAAACCGAAGAGCTGCGCACATCACTTGAAACCTTAAAAGCAACCCAATCCCAATTAATTCAATCCGAGAAAATGGCATCATTGGGGGAACTAACCGCAGGTATTGCACATGAAATTCAAAATCCATTAAACTTCGTTACGAACTTTTCTGAAGTCAGTAATGAACTTTTAGATGAAATGAACGACGAATTAGACAAAGGCGCTATTGAAGAAGCCAAAGCTATTTCAGTTGACATCAAACAAAATCTCGAAAAAATTAACCACCATGGCAAACGCGCTGATGCTATTGTAAAAGGGATGTTGCAACATTCCCGAAGCGGTTCAGCAGTAAAAGAACCAACCGACATCAATAAACTCGCCGATGAATATTTGCGCCTGGCCTACCACGGTTTACGCGCCAAAGACAAAAGTTTTAATGCCACAATGAAAACGGAGTTTGATGAAACCATTGGCAACATTAGTATCTTTCCACAAGATATTGGAAGAGTAATTTTAAACTTGATTACCAATGCATTTTATGCTACGAATGAAAAGTCACATCAAAATATTGAAGGTTACGAACCAACCGTAACAGTAAGTACAAAAAAGGTTGAGGATAAGGTTGAGATTAAGGTTGCAGACAACGGTAACGGTATTCCGCAAAAAGTACTCGATAAGATTTTCCAACCGTTTTTTACTACAAAACCAACAGGTCAAGGAACTGGTTTGGGATTGAGTTTGAGTTATGATATTGTGAAAGCGCATGGTGGGGAAATAAACGTAAATACTATAGAAAATAACGGAACGGAGTTTATAATTCAATTATCAAGTTAACAGAAAAAAACTATGAAATATTTTTTAAAAATAGCTATCCTTTTGTTTCTGCCATTAATTGGATGGACTCAAAATACGGTAGTAAACATAACCCCTGAAAATTTTAATAAAGAATACGATAGTTATGCTCTTGGAGATGCCAGGGATTGGATTTTTCATGAGGGAAATGATAGCAGCTGGGCAAAAAAAGATATCGATTTCTCTAACTGGAAAACATTAAAACCTACAGAACTTTCTCTCAAATATGCGGACAGTACAGGAAAAGTTGAAGCTTGGTTTAGAGTAAAAATAAAGTTCGATAATAGTTTAGGGAATAATCTTTCTGGTGTCAATTTAGGTACTTGGGCAGCAAGTGATTTGTATATAAACGGCGAATTAGTTACTTCTAATGGCAATATAGATACCAATGGAAATAATTTTAGAGACGGAAATCCCTATGGGAAACTCTCCTATCACGCCAATTTAAAAGCTGGGAAAGTTTATACGATTGCAGTTCATTTTATAGATTATAAATCTGCACTCCCACCTTCTCAATTAAGATCATTATCTTCTTTACAAAATATAATAAGTATAACAGGCCCAAAATACGACAGTTATGTTTTAGAATATGTAAAACAAAATGCTATTTTTAGTAGCATAACTATTGCTGTTTGTGTCATTTTAAGTCTATTATTCTGGATATTATTTATTCAAAATCAAACTGAAAAAAACCTTCGGCTCATTGCTTATTTTACAACATTTTTTACAATAACCTATTTTAGCATTTTTCAATTGCAATATCCTTCAGCCAATTATAATACTTATGAAATTTGGACTGTAGTTAACGCAGTTTTTAGCAGTATATCTATTACTTTACTACTCTTAATAATAGTAAATATCTTTAAAAGAAAAGTTACAAATGCACTTAAAATTTTTATAGCAATTTCTTTTATTATTCTATTAGCTACTAATTTTATTCCACTTGATTTAAATAATATTTTATCATTAATCTTCACAGCTTTATTTTTTATAATTTGCGTCTATTATGTAGTTTCTTCTTGGAAAAATTTAAAAGGTGCACAATGGGCAGTTGTTGTAGGGCTAGTTTTTTTTCTGCTATTAATATTGGTGGTATATATTATTCGAACCTTACTAGGCGGTTTTTCGGGCCATTATTTTAATCGTAATTTATTGCCAATGATTACTTCGTTATCCTTTCCTCTATCATTACTAGTTTATGTTTCTATGCGTTTTAAAGAAATAATAAAAGAGGTTCAGCAAAATGGAAACCGTGTACTTCAATTATCCGAAGAAAAAAAAGAACAAGCTTTAAACCAGCAAAAAGTTCTGGAAGCAGAAGTAGCCATCCAAACCGGTGAGATACGCCAAACTTTAGCAAATTTAAAATCCACCCAATCCCAATTAATCCAATCAGAGAAAATGGCATCACTCGGTGAACTGACAGCCGGAATTGCACACGAAATTCAAAATCCGTTAAACTTTGTGAATAATTTTAGTGAAGTCAGTAACGAACTCATTCAAGAAATTGAAGAAGAAAGAAGCAAGAAGAAAGACGAACAAGATGAAGAATTGGTTAATGAAATTTTAGGCGACATCAAACAAAACCTAGAAAAAATAAATCACCATGGCAAACGTGCCGATGCGATTGTAAAAGGAATGTTGCAGCATTCTCGAAGCAGTTCCGCTGTTAAAGAACCAACCGACATTAACAAACTCGCCGATGAATATTTGCGTATCGCCTATCACGGTTTACGCGCTAAAGACAAAAGTTTTAATGCCACCATGAAAACCAAGTTTGAGGAAAGCATAGGCAAAATTGAAATAATCCCTCAAGATATAGGAAGAGTGATATTGAATTTGATTACCAATGCTTTTTATGCTACGAATGAAAAATCACGTCAAAATATTGAAGGTTATGAACCAACCGTAACCGTAAGTACAAAAAAGGTTGAGGATAAGGTTGAGATTAAGGTGGCAGACAACGGCAACGGTATCCCACAAAGCGCAATCGATAAAATATTTCAACCGTTTTTTACGACCAAACCAACAGGTCAAGGAACTGGTTTAGGATTATCTTTGAGTTATGATATTGTGAAAGCGCATGGTGGCGAATTGAAAGTAACAACAAAAGAAGGAGAAGGCACTGCGTTTATTATTAAATTGTCCGTTTAAAAAAAACACTATGATACAAAAAAATATGCTTTTGAGAATACTAGTTCCACTACTTTTATTCCTTTATACAAACGAAATTAAAGCGCAACAAACCAATGTTGATAATGCTATTGCACTCCTTAAAAAAAGTAATACTTCGAAAGGTCTCGATACGATTACGTTCAATAAGGCACGACAACTTTTGTATAAAACAGTATTGACAAACGCCCAAATTTCTCAAATAGAAAAGACAGCTGAGCTTTTTAAAAAAGGAAGTGATGAGGATTTATGCTACGTAATAAAAATTACTATAATAGGAAGTTTAACGATTTCTGATAAAATCAAAGCGATTGAATATGGAAGATCGACATTAAAAAAACTAGAGAAGAGTACAACACCAAAAATACAATTTTTAAGAAACGCTATTTTTTGTGAATTGCGATTTCCATATCGCAATTCAAACCAACTCGTAGAAGGTTTTAAGTTCTTTACTGAAAAAGTAAAAGAATATAAAAAGAACAAAGATTCCCTTTCATTAGCCAATTGCTATTATGTACTAGGTGGATTTTACCGCACCATTGGATTGTATGAATCGGCTATGTACAATATGAAGAAATCGCTCAGCTATTTAGATACTAAAGATTTAAAAACATACAATTATTTTGACGTAACTGTAATAATTGGAAAAGATGGCTGGTTAAACAACTTTGCTATTTTAAGTGATTACTATCGATTGATGGGAGATCATGATAAAGCTATTAAACACGGCAAAATTGTGCTTAAAGAAGCTGGTGATTATTATAAGATAATAGGAGAAAAAGATCCTACCAAACAGAATCTAATGTTTGCTGCAAGGCACATTGTATTGTCAAAAATACTTTCCAATCAATTGGATAGCGTTGATTATTATTTGAAAACCGCAGAGCGTTCAGTTGCTAAAGAGGACTTTGCTTCTAAAGCATTCCTACTTCAATATCGTACTTTATATAATACCAAACTAGGTAACACAAGAGTGGCCGATTCACTTTTGCAAAAATGCTGGCAACTCGTTAATGATAATAATATTAATGTTAATGAAGCTCCTGGTATTATTGAACCCGATTATTATTTGGCTTTACTAAGAATTAAACAAAACCGATATAATGAAGCAATTGCTTTACTATTAAAAAATATCGAAAGAGTAAAAGTAGTTCGCTCATCAGTATTACGAGACTATAAATTACTTGCTGAACTATATGAGAAAACAGCCGATAATGAATATGCAAAAGAAGCTTATAAATCGTTCCTCAATTTACAAGAAAGTATATTGGCCGATCAAAAAAAATTCCAAACCATAAGTTTTGAAACGGAGCAAGAAATGAATGAGAAGGAGTTATCGATTTCAAAATTAGAAAATGACAATAAAATTTCATCGCTTTCTCGAAATTTTTCGATTGGAATAGCTATTTTGTTGTTATTAATTGTAGCCGGAATATACAATAGGTTTCATTCTAAAAAGAAAGCAAATAAAGTTCTAGAAGCAACATTATCAAATTTAAAATTAACCCAATCCCAATTAATCCAATCCGAGAAAATGGCATCGCTCGGTGAACTAACCGCCGGTATTGCGCATGAAATTCAAAATCCGTTGAACTTTGTGAATAATTTCTCGGAAGTCAGTCTCGAACTCATTGATGAAATGCAAGAAGAAATGGCAAAAGGCGAAACAGAAGAAGCCAATGCCATTGCAGCCGACATCAAACAAAACCTAGAAAAAATAAACTATCACGGCAAACGCGCCGACGGAATTGTAAAAGGAATGTTGCAACACAGTCGTTCAGGAAGTTCCGTCAAAGAACCAACCGATATTAACAAACTTGCCGATGAATATTTGCGCCTCGCCTATCATGGTCTTCGAGCTAAAGACAAGAGTTTTAATGCCGATTTGGTAACTGATTTTAATACTTCGCTGCCAAAAGCAAAGGTCTTGTCGCAAGATATTGGACGTGTGTTGTTGAATTTGTTTACCAATGCTTTTTATGCCACACATCAAATGCAAAAACAATTGGGTGAAGGATATAAACCCATTGTAAGTGTTACAACAAGTAAAAAAGATAAGTATATAGAAATTAGTGTAAAAGATAATGGAATCGGAATTCCAGAAAGTATTAAAGATAAAATTCTGCAACCTTTCTTTACCACAAAACCTACGGGAGAAGGAACTGGTTTGGGATTATCGTTAAGTTATGATATCATTGTAAAAGGTCATAACGGAAAAATTGTAATTGACAGTAAGGAAAAAGAATATACTATTTTTACGATACAAATTCCAATAGAATAGCATATTAGCATTTTTATAATTAAAATACTATATATTTATAAATTGAAAAGCGAGCAAACAGATAATAATTTTAGCAACATAAATTAAGACTTATGAAAATACTCATTGTAGATGATGAAGCCGATGTTCAACCGCTTTTCTTGCAACATTTTCGCAAAGAATTACGGCATCACGATTTCGAATTTGATTTTGCACTTTCGGGTGAAGAAGCGTTAGAATATCTAAAGAGTAAAAGTTCGGAAGTAGTTTTAATACTATCCGACATCAATATGCCTGGCATGAGTGGTATCGATTTGTTGTCGAGAATTCGACATGATTATGCTGCACCTCCACCAATAGTGATGATGATTACCGCCTATGGAGACGATGAAAACCACCGACAAGCCATGGAAAATGGGGCCAATGATTTTTTAACCAAACCACTCGATTTTAATTTATTAAAAGAAAAACTTAGAAACATTCTCAACAATGACTAAAATACTAGTAGTAGACGACGAAGCCGATTTGGAAATGTTGGTCAAACAAAAATTTAGAAAAAAAATTCGGGAAAATATTTATGAATTTATTTTTGCGCAAAACGGAGAAGAAGCACTTAAAAAAGTAAGTGAACATCCCGATTTAGAAGTTATTCTTAGCGATATCAATATGCCTGTTATGGACGGATTGACTTTGTTAAGTCATCTTCCCGAAGCCAATCCAATGCTAAAAGCCGTAGTCGTTTCTGCTTATGGCGATATGCAAAATATTCGAACGGCAATGAACAGAGGCGCATTTGATTTTATTTGCAAACCTGTCGATTTTGAAGACCTCGAAGTTACCATGGAAAAAACCATTATTCATGTCAAACAATTACAAGAAACATTAAAAGCCATAAAGGAAAATAATATCCTTAAAATGTATGTTGATGAAAATGTATTAAATTTCATGGCGTCTAAAGAATTTGAAACTAGCGTTCTTAAAAATGAATTAGTTGAAGCAACAGTATTGTTTATTGATGTTTGTGGTTTTACGGCAATTACAGAGCAAATTCCTCCTAATACAGTCGTGACTTTACTAAACGGAATTTTTGATAAAATAGTAACTGAAATTATTGCACAAAACGGACACGTCGATAAGTTTATGGGCGATGCCGTGATGGCAGTTTTTAGAGGCGAATACCATTTGGACAGAGCAATCGATGTTGCTCTAGCTGTAAAAGAACAAATTGCCAAATTAGACGGAATTAAAATTGGAGACAAAATCTATAAACCAGAAGTTTCTATTGGTGTAAATTCGGGTGAAATGGTTTCGGGAAATATTGGTTCAGAAACATTAAAAAGACTTGATTATACTGTAATTGGCGATGCTGTAAATGTGGCACAACGATTACAAGGTGTTGCTAAAGCGGGACAAATAATTATTTCTGAAGAAGTGTATCATAATGCTAAAGAATCTTTTAAATGTAAAACTAATGGAGAATTTACTTTGAAAAACAAATCCATTCCTATTACTACTTTTGAAGTTATTGAATAGTTTTAATGGTGCGCTCTACGTTTTAAAATTCCACCCGATGCATCTTTAATAATACTCGTAAAAATAAAGGCTTTTGGATCAATAGCATACACCTTGTTCTTTAACCGTTTTAGTTCCATTCTTGTAACAATAGTGAATACAATATCTACTGGTTGACTCACATCAAAACTGTCTTTCATGAAGCCTCTTTCCCCTTTATAAACGGTGATACCGCGACTTAAATCCATTACTAGTTTCTCTTTAATTTGTTCACTTTGAGCAGAAATAATAGTAACTCCAGTATACTCTTCAAGTCCTTCAATTACAAAATTAATAGCGCGTGTCGCCACGAAATAAGTAAGTATGGAATACAATGCAACTGGAAGTCCTAACTTAATTGCAGCTATCAAAAAGATAATAATATTGATTCCAAGTATAATTTCACTAATAGTAAAACTTATTCGTTTTCCGGTATAAAGTGCTAATACTTCAATTCCGTCAAGGGCACAACCACCTCTCATGGCGAGTCCTGCTCCTATTCCCATGAAAACACCACCAAATATAGAAACCAGTAATTTATCAGTCGTAATTTGTGGATAGGGAATAAAATGCAAACAAAGAGCAAGTCCAATAACAGCTGCAATTGTTTTAAAAGCAAAAGTCTTATTGACAAGAAATCCTCCCAAAATTATTAAAGGAATATTGGCTACAATAATTAGAAATCCAATATTCCATCCGTACAATTCGTGTAATAAAAGTGAGATTCCGGTTACACCACCATCAAAAAAATGGTTGGGTACTAAAAAGCTTTTTAAGGCAAATCCACAAAATAATATCCCAGTAACGGTATAAAGTATGTCAATACTATATTTTTGAAAATCCAAAGTCTTCATAATTTTAATTCTTTTTAGATCGTATGATTTTTAAATTCTGTTCCTTTTCTTCTTGTCGGAGAAGAACAGCAGATTTGGTAAAATAGTGATGCTGATTTAAAAATATTTCTTGGAGTTTAATCCAATCTTCCCAATTAGTAATAGAACCGAGTTCCATCATTTCTTTATAAAGTCTTTTGCTTACAATAAAAAAATCACTTCGTCCCAAATAATCAAGATCAGCATCACAAATAATTTCTTCCAAATGTGTTTTTGGATTTTGTGGCATTTTGGTAGCCATAATAAGGGAACAAATAGCATTGATATCTTCTGAAGTATAATTGAATTGAGGTAAATACTTTCGTGCCGTATCGCATGAATGTTCCTCGTGATTCTCTTTCTCAATTAAATAACCAACATCATGGTAAATAGCGGCTATCTGAAGTAATTTAGTATTGGATGAATTTACGCCTTCCAATTTCGCAATAGTGGCAACACTCTCATAAACGTCAAGAGTATGATCTATAGTGTGATAATAAAGGTGCTTAGGCAATTCATTTACTAGTTTATCCAAAATAAGTTGACACTCTACTAATTGCTTCATAAAAACAAAACTATTTTAGGAGCTAATATATTAAAAGAAAAGTTTAGTTTTTAACAATTGAAATATATTTGATTATTTTTACCCGAATATAAAACCTTATGCATCCAGATTACTTACACGATCAAGAATATAAAAATATCACTTTTGATGAAACCGCTATCAAATTCAAAGATTACGAAAACTGTACGTTTACCAATTGTGATTTTAGAGATTGTCTATTTCAAACCGTAACCTTTATCGATTGTAATTTTTTCGATTGTAATTTTGCGGATACAAAAATAAATTACGTTTCCTTACGGGATGTATTTTTTACAAAATGCAATTTTACCAACGTCAATTTTGCGATGACTGATCAGGTGATTTTTGATTTCGGATTTAAAGATTGCCTTTTAGATTACGCCAAATTCTATGCTTTGAAGCTCAAGAAAATGCAATTCATCAATTGCAGTATGGTAGCAGTCGATTTTATGGCGAGCGATTTAACCGAAGTCGTTTTTGACAATTGCAATTTGCGACATGCTGTTTTTATTGACACTATTGCCAACAAAGCCGATTTTAGTACTAGTTATGATTTCATTATTGATCCGGAGAAAAACAAATTAAAGAAAGCCCAATTTTCTGTAGAGGGATTAAAAGGGCTTTTAATGAAATACGATATCGTTATCAAATCTTAAGTAATAATCTTACCATCTTCCATAGTAATAATTCGATTTGTTTTTTTAGCAAACTCATTATCATGCGTTACAACGAGTAGCGTTTGTTTCATTTCAAGTGTCAATTTTTGAAAAATATCAAAAACCATATCGCTATTTTTTTTATCCAGATTTCCTGTTGGTTCGTCTCCCATTATAATTAGCGGATTATTGATTAGTGCGCGAGCAATAGCAACACGTTGTTTCTGTCCACCACTCAACTGATTGGGCATTTTAAGTGCTTGTTCTTGCATGTCTAAAGTGCGTAAATGCTCCATTGCGTTGTGCTCAATTTCAGCTTCAGACAATTGATTGAGTTTCATTCCAGGTAGCATTACGTTTTTCAAAACTGAATATTCCGATAACAAATAATGAAACTGAAATACAAATCCAATCTTAGAATTTCTGATTTGTGCCAATTCCTTGTCCGATTTACCAGTGATCAGCTCGCTATTAATGAATAACTTACCATCGTAAACAGTATCCATAGTAGAAAGCAAATACAGCAAAGTCGATTTTCCGCAACCCGATTTTCCAACAATAGATACAAATTCCCCATGAGTTACGCACATGTCAATTTCCTTCAACACTTGAAACTTGACAGGATCGTAAAAGTATTTGCTTAACTTATTGGTTTCTAGAACGGCTTTATTCATTTGGGATATACTTCTTTTATTTTCCTCTTATAATTTCTACTGGATCTATTTTACTGGCTTTAATGGCTGGAAATAATCCCGCAACTAATGTTGTTATCAACGCAAATGAAATACCGATAAAATAAAACAACGGATTGTAATTTATGGGATACGTTTTAACTGTTGGCAAAGAAGCCGTATTGAAAGGAATACTGTCAATAATTGAAGAAAATGCATATCCAAAAACCAATCCGAATACACCTCCTGTTAATCCGATAATCAACGATAAAGAAATAAAAATCCACTTTACATCGTTACCCGAAAACCCAGTAGCTTTTAGAATGGCAATGCTGTCCATTTTCTCGAAAATCATCATGTTAAGAATGTTGTAAATTCCGAATCCGGCCACAATTAGCAAAACAATTCCAACTGCATACGAAATAATACTTCTAATGGTACTTCCGGTTTCAAATTGCGAATTCGCCGTTTGATAATCGATAGTGTCTAAGTTGAACTTATTGTGGAATTCTGTTGCTAATGCTGGAGCTGATGTGATGTCGAACAATTTAACCTGAATATCTGTTATATAGTTAGTTGGTTCGCCGAGCAGATTTTGAGCTGTTGTCAACGAGGTATAACTCACTGAATTGTCAATTTCGGCAATTCCAATTTGGATAATACCAACAATTTTAAATGACGCTAAATTTCCTTTTGCCGATGTTATTTTAATTATATCACCAATAGTCAACAACATCTTATCTGCTAAACCTTTCCCGATGATAATGCTGTTGTTTTGATTTAAATTCGAAATTTTACCTTCGGTTATATAATCGCTTAAAGCAAATAATTTTTCCTCAGCTACTACATCTATACCATTTATAACGCCTGAAATTTGAATAGTTCCGGAATTAAAAAAAACTGGAGTTGAAATTTTTGGAGCAACGTCGATGATACGTTTATCCATTTTTAAATAATGTATAATTGCTTTGCTGTTGTAGATGGATTTTCCTCTGTCTTTTGGTTTAATTGAGCGAACAAAATTGACATTCTTTTTATATTTTTCTGCGACAACTATTGGTTGATTTTCGGAAGGTTTTATCTCATTATACAATCGCACATGAGATGTTCTGTTAAGCATTAAGCCGTCGAGTAAATCGTTCATGCCACCCATAAAACTTACCAAAGAAATAAACATAGCAATTCCGAATGTTACTCCAACTGCCGCCACAACTGTTTGTTTGAGTCGTGCACGAAGTAAATGAACTGCTATATTTAAAATAAGTTTGTAGTTCATTATTTGGGTTTGTAAATGGTTTCGGAAGCTGATAAGCCACTGATAATCTCTACATTTTGATAATCAATAAGACCGATTTTTACTTTGCGTTTTTCATCTTCATTCACCAGAACATAGTCGCCGCTAATTAAATAACTCCTCGGAATGGTCAAAACATTTTTCTTGGTTTGAATAATGATATTGGCTTCGGCAGTGAGATTTGGATATAATTTTTGAGGCGGATAGTCGAAATGCGCTTCGATTTTAAAAGTCCGGGATCGTTCATCCATTATAGGATAAATTTTATCAACTGTTGCATAAAACGCTTTTCCTTTATAACTATCTAAAGTGATAACTAATTTCTGACCGAGTTGCACGCGTACCATATCGTATTCATCAACATCCAATTCAAGTAGATACGTATTTTTTTTTCCAATAATAGCTAGAGGCATTTGCGGTGAAACTAGCGTACCTTCTTTAACCAATACGTCGAATAATTTTCCCGAAAAAGCACTTTTTATCGTAAAATCACTTTCTGACTTTTCGCTGATTTTAAGATTGATATTGTTTCGACTTTGATCGTTGTGCAATTGCGCTTTTAGTTGTGAAAGTTGTTTTAAAGCCGATTCGTAATTGGATTTTGAATTTTTATATGCCAATTCAACACGTTCAAATTCGACCTCAGAAATAACGTTGTATTGTTTGATGTTTTTGTTTCTGATGTACACCGATTGATCCAATGTCAATTTATCTTTTGCTATTTGTACTTTGGTTTCCATATCCGCAATTTTGTCTTGTATGTAGCGATTTCCTTCCTGACTGAGTTGGTATGCCAGTCGTGCGTTTTCGGTATTCAAAGCCGCTTTATCACTTTCTATTTGAAATAAGGGTTGTCCTTGTACAATGGTTTGTCCAGCAGTGACATTAATTTTCTGTAAAACACCAGTAACGGTAGCATACACTGTATATTGATCTTCTGCTTTAACAACACCTGAAGCATATACACTTTCGGTAACGGTATTTTTTTTGGGTTGAAGTTCTTCTGTATTTTTTTTGGAACAGGAACTGAACATTACTAAAAAAAAGGGAAAGAAACAAAGGGCAGAATATCGCATTTTGAATAATTAAAACGATTGAAACTAATCTCAAAAGTACAAAATTTTAAGCAATTTTTCTTATATAATTATTTAAATAAGTAGTATGATAAAAACAATTTGAAATAGTAATAAATTCTCTCTTGAACGAAAAAATTCCAAGCAATTACTTGGGATTTTTATTATTTTAAACCTGCTAAACTTTGCTTAATTGTTTCAATTTTCGCTAAAGCATCGGCTTCTTTTTTGCGTTCCATTTCAAGAACTTTTTCAGGAGCACCATTGACAAATTTTTCGTTGGATAATTTACTTTGTACCGATTTTAAGAAACCTTTGGTATAATTTAATTCTTCTGTTAATTTAGAAATTTCAGAAGCTACATCAATGTTCCCTGTTACTGGAATGAAATATTCATTTGATTTAACTCTATAGGATAAAGCACCATCTACTTTGTCTGACACATAGTTTAACGTAGTTATATTTCCTAGTTTAGAAATTATCGAATCAAAATAAGCAGAACCATTTTCATTGTTTACAACGCAAAAATCAATGGTGTCTTTAAACGGAATGTTTTTATCTTTTCGAATCGTTCTTATTCCGGAAATAACTTCCATGGTAAAATCAAAATCAGCAATTAATTTTTTATTATACGGTTTAGAGGCTGGCCAATTCGATACAATCAGTGCTTGCTCTGGAGTTCTATCTGCAATGTATTGCCAGATTTCTTCCGTTAAGAACGGCATGAATGGATGCAACAATTTCAAGTTATTTTCTAACATTTCAATCGCTTTATCAAAAGTCGCTTTATCTATTGGTTGTTGGTATGCTGGTTTTATCATTTCTAAAAACCACGAACAGAAATCATCCCAAACCAATTTGTAAATCGCCATCAAGGCATCAGAAATTCGGTATTTTTCAAAATTATCTTCAATTTCTAAAAGCGTTTGATGCAACTTTGCTTCGTACCATTCGATAGCTACTTTTGAAGATTCGGGTTGCGCAATATCGGCAACTTCCCAACCTTTAATCAGTTTAAAGGCATTCCATATTTTGTTGGAAAACGCTTTTCCTTGGTTGCACAATTCTTCATCAAACATGATATCGTTTCCTGCTGAAGCACTTAAAAGCAATCCAACCCGAACACCATCTGCTCCAAATTTTTCGATCAATTCTAATGGTTCTGGCGAATTACCGAGTGATTTTGACATCTTACGACGTTGTTTGTCACGAACCAATCCGGTTAAATACACATTGTTAAATGGTTTCTTGCCAGTATATTCATAACCTGCGATAATCATACGGGCTACCCAAAAGAATAAGATATCGGGACCAGTGACCAAATCATTGGTTGGATAATAGTAGTTGAAATCTTCACTTTCGGGATCTAAAATACCACCAAAAACTGCCATTGGCCATAGCCATGAAGAGAACCATGTGTCAAGTGCATCGGCATCTTGAGTTAAATTGCTGGTTGTTAGTTGTTGGTTATTAGTTTTTTGTTTTGCTAGTTCAAGTGCTTTTTCAATAGATTCCGCTACAACAAAATCTTCCTTTCCATCGCCGTAGAAATACGCTGGGATTTGCTGTCCCCACCACAATTGACGTGAAATATTCCAATCGCGAATGTTTTCCAACCAATGTTTGTAAGTATTATTAAAACGCGATGGATATAATTTCACTTCTTCTGTTTCTAAAACCGCTTTGATGGCTGGTTTAACCAGTTCTTCCATGCTTAAAAACCATTGGTCTGACAAGCGAGGTTCGATAACCGCTTTGGTTCTTTCGGAAGTTCCTACTTTATTCAGATAATTTTCAGATTTAGCTAATGCTCCGGAAGCTTCCAGTTCTTTAACAATTTCGTCTCGAACTACAAATCGGTCCTTTCCTTGATAATGCAATCCGAACGAATTTAAGGATGCATCATCATTAAAAATATCGATGATTTCTAAGTTGTGTTTTTCTCCTAAAGTCTTATCATTCATATCGTGCGCTGGCGTCACTTTTAAACATCCGGTTCCGAATTCGATATCAACATACTCGTCTTCGATTATCGGAATTACTCTTCCACATATAGGTACAATTGCTTTTTTTCCTTTAAGATGCGAAAAACGTTCGTCATTTGGGTTGATGCAAACAGCAGTGTCTCCAAAAATAGTTTCGGGTCTTGTGGTGGCTACCGTTAGGAAATCTTCCGTTCCTTCAATTTTATATTTGAGGAAATAGAGTTTTCCCTGGCGTTCTTCGAAAATCACTTCTTCATCCGACAAAGTAGTTTTCGCTTCCGGATCCCAATTTACCATTCGGTAACCGCGATAAATATATCCTTTGTTGAATAAATCTACAAACGAATGTATTACCGATGCTGACATATCGTCATCCATAGTGAATTTGGTCCTACTCCAATCACAAGAACAGCCCAATTGTTTGAGTTGTTCTAATATAGTACCGCCATATTTGTTGGTCCAATCCCAAGCGTGCTTTAGGAATTCCTCACGCGTTAAATCATTTTTATTGATTCCTTCACTTTTTAGTTTGGCAACAACTTTTGCTTCTGTCGCAATAGAAGCATGATCAGTTCCTGGCACCCAACATGCATTGAAGCCTTTTAAACGTGCACGACGAATCAGAACGTCTTGAATCGTATTGTTGAGCATGTGTCCCATGTGTAAGACTCCCGTCACATTGGGTGGTGGAATTACAATGGTATACGGCGTTCTATGGTCGGGTTTGGATGTGAAATAATCATTTTTCATCCAGTAGTCGTACCACTTTTGTTCTACTTCTTTAGCGTTGAATTGTGCAGGAATCATATCATTTTAAATATCAGGCTTTAGATTTTCTCTAAAGGTTTTTATTAATTGTGAACAAAAGTACAATACCATTCCTTTCTAGCCCTGATTAAAGCCGGTATCTCCCGATTTAGAAAAACAAGGCTTTCAGCCGTAGTTTTTATTTATCGGGAATAAAGGCGAAAGCAGGAAAATGGATAACTGATATAACCCAAGCCATTCGCTTCTAATCAAAAAACAAGCAAAAGACTTTGGTATGTTTATTGTTACACACCGCAAAAGTAAGTAATAAGTGCTTTTATAAAAAATTAAGAATTAATTTTTTGTGCATTAATTTAAAGTACCTATTTTTACAGTAACCAAATAAAAAAAAGATGAAAAGAATTACTTTAATTGTAGCTATTTTATTTAGTACAATAAGTTTTGCACAAGCAAAAATTGAATTCAAAGACAGAGACAATACTATAGATTATGGTAATGTATATAAAGATGTAGATAGTGGAGTGCGCGTTTTTGTATTTACAAATACTGGGGATGCACCCTTAATTATTACTAATGTACAATCGACTTGCGGATGTACCGTTCCGAGTAAACCTACAGATCCTATTATGCCAGGAAAAACAGGTGAAATAAGTGTAAAATACAATATGAATCCTGGACCAATTAGAAAAACAATTTCAGTTGAAACGAATGCTAGTAATGTTGAAGGCGGTCGAGTAGCTTTAAAAATAAAAGGAGAAGTTCTTGTTAAAGAAGAAGTTAATCTTCTGGAAAAGAAAAAAAGTAGTCCAATGCAATAAATAAAAAACCCACGATTGTGGGTTTTTTGTTATATTATATTTTTTAGTTTGAACTTGAACGTTAGTGGTTTTTTGTTTCGTATGACTTCGATAGTTATTATTCGGTCTTCTTCCGATTTTAGTATTTCGTTGATTTCTTCTAACGTATAATTGTAGCAAAAGTGTCCGTTAATGGTGTTGATTTCATCTCCTTTTTTTATTCCGGCAAGTGCAGCTGGTGAGTCTTTTCTGACACTAAATACAGAATAACTTGGTTTGAGTTCGAATTTATACTTTAAATTTTTTGTCCAGTTACCATCGCTATTGGAATCGATATACACACTAGAACTACTTGCATTTTGTTCAACGGACTGTTTCACCCATTCTAGCCCTTCATGCTGAATATCGAGACCGCTCATATTGTAATTGAATTGCAATTTAAAATTGTCATTTTTATTCAAATAAATACTATTATTGGAATAATCATATACGATAGAAAATCGCTTCATAATCTCCGAGCCGATTGAACCAACACGATTTTCTACCATGACAATATCTTTAGTAGCTATCGAATCGGGCATAGCGACAATTGGATTTTCAAAAACAAATTTGTCAATTTGTAATTTTTTTATTCTGCCTCTTTTTCCATACACTGTTCCGCTGAATCCCAGTCCTAAGTAATCATCAAAATTTTTATCCGAAACCTTTATTCTTTTATCCTTTTCGGTGAATAACCAAAGTGCATCTGAATTTCCTATATCGATTAATAATTTTGCTTCAAACTCCTCTGGATTATTTTCCATTTGAACTTTTGTTATTATATATGGCTTTTGTTCTTGTATAGAAATTGGAATTTTTTGGTATTTTTTATTTAATTTCTTCGAAATAGTTGCAATGTCATTATAAACTACTATTTTTCGTTTGTTGTAATTAATGTCGATAGTGTAATTTTTAAAAAAATGATATCCTATTATTCCATTTACTGGAATACCCACTTGCGAAGAAATATTTATGTTTTGATTTAAAACTATATAGATTGAATGATTAGGATCATTATAACCATTTATTGATAATTTGTTTTCAGAAGATTTTAATCCTTCAAATGGTTCGTTGGTTCCAATGCCTCTAAACATTACTTTATCTACGTTTGTAAATACGATTTGTTCGTTCTCTTCCAAACTGAATAAAATGGTTTCTTCAACTCCGGTGTCCAATAGAAAGTTTAAAACTGTACCATTAACTTCGATTGGAATAATAATTAAATTATCAATAAATTTAAAAGGAATAACCACTTTCTTTTTATTATTTTCAATTCTAAATCCATTTTGAGAAAAAGAAGTGGTTGTAAATAATACAAAAAATAAGAGTAGTAGTTTGACTTTCATGCAGCTATTTTTTGTTATAAATTTAATGAAAATCGATTTAATTAGAATTCTTTTAACAATTTATAAACTAAAAAAAATGTGATTTTAGCATAAAAAATTGCAAATTTGCACAACAAAAACTACATCATGCCGAAAATTTCAAATAAAGGAAAACAAATGCCTGAATCACCAATAAGAAAATTGGTGCCTTATGCTGATATTGCTAAGAAAAAAGGAAATAAAGTATACCATTTAAATATTGGACAACCTGATATTAAAACTCCGGAAATAGCTATAAATGCTGTTAAAAATGTAGAAATAAAAGTGCTGGAATACAGTCATTCTGCAGGATTTGAAAGTTATAGAAAAAAACTTTCACAGTATTATAAAAATCACGGATTACCAATTGAATTGGAAGACATCATTATTACAACCGGTGGTTCAGAAGCATTATTATTTGCTATGGGAAGCACTATGGATGCTGGTGATGAAGTGATTATTCCGGAACCGTTTTATGCTAATTACAATGGATTTTCAACGGCATCTGGAGTTAAAGTCATACCTGTAATTTCAACTATTGACACTGGATTTGCCTTACCTCCAATCGCCGATTTTGAAAAATTGATTACACCAAAAACCAAAGCCATTCTTATTTGTAATCCGGGAAATCCAACAGGATACCTGTATTCTAAAGACGAAATAATGCAATTGGCAGCTATGGTCAAAAAACACGATTTATTTTTAATTGCTGATGAAGTCTACCGTGAGTTTGTATACGATGAAAATGAAAAACATTATTCGATCATGAACATTGAAGGCATCGAAGAAAATGCCATAATGATTGATTCTGTTTCAAAAAGATACAGCATGTGTGGTGCTCGAATTGGATGCATTGTCTCCAAAAACAAAGAAGTAATGGCAACGGCAATGAAATTTGCACAGGCACGACTGAGTCCACCCACCTTTGCACAAATCGCGAGTGAAGCGGCCTTAGATACACCGCAAAGTTATTTTGACGAAGTAATTGATGAATACAGAGATCGTAGGGATATTTTAGTTTCGGAACTTAATAAAATTGAAGGTGTAAAAGTGGGTACTCCAAAAGGTGCTTTTTATTGCATTGCACAATTACCTGTTATTAATGCCGACGATTTTGCACAGTGGTTGTTAGAATCGTATGATTTTAATGGCGAAACGGTAATGGTTGCTCCGGCAGCTGGCTTCTACTCTACTCCTAATGTCGGATTAAACGAAGTGCGAATTGCTTATGTATTGAAAAAAGAGGATTTGGTTCGTTCGGTGGCCATTTTGAAGGAAGCATTAAAAGTGTACAATTCTAAATAATTTCGGGAGCTGTTTGCTTCGCCAGTTCGCTGGGAGCTCGTGTCCTGCCGTCCGTTCTATCTTTTTTAAATTAAATTGCCACGGGTTTAAACCCGTGGCAATTTAATTTAAAAAAGGATGCCACTTCCATCAGGGCTAGGCACCCAACAAACGATACAAAAAAAGGATTCTAAATTGAGAATCCTTTCTTTATTTATTTTATAAAATTTTGATTTATCGTTTTAAAGTGAAATGGGCTCTAAATTGTTTCGGTGTACTTTGTTCATCATAATCTACCGTAAACCAGTAATCTGTTGATGGCATTAATACTCCGTTGTACTTACCATCCCAACCCAGCCCTGTGGAGCTGATTTGTTTGAGCAGTTTTCCAAAGCGGTCAAATATATAAATTTTTGTGCTTGGTTGTCC
>JANNCY010000080.1:0-25204 GCA_031387085.1 Flavobacteriales bacterium
TATTTGAAATTTGTTTAAAAAAGTAAGCTATGTCTAGAATTGAAGTTTTAAAAACGTATAAAATTTTTATTGGCGGAAAATTCCCAAGAACAGAATCGGGGCGTTTTTATCCATTAAAAAACAACAATAAAATAATTGCGAATATGTGTTTATCCTCTGTAAAAGATTTTAGAAATGCTGTCGTAGCTGCTCGTTCTGCACAAGGAGCTTGGGCAACTAAAACCGCGTACAATAGAAGCCAGATTTTATACCGAATGGCCGAAGTTTTGGAAGGAAGAAAAGCACAGTTTGTAAGCGAATTGGAAACACAAGGAATCGCTACAACCAAAGCAACCCAAGAAGTGGAAGTCAGCATTGACCGATTGATTTATTACGCTGGATGGTGTGATAAATACATGCAAATGCACAGTAGTGTGAATCCGGTTTCGGGAAGTTATTTTAATTTTTCTGTACCAGAACCCATGGGTGTAGTTGCGGTTTTTGCTCCGGAAGACAGTGGTTTACTTGGATTAGTAACGCAAATTTGCAGCATTATTTCTGGTGGAAATACGTGTGTGGTTTTGGCTTCAGAGCATTTACCATTATGTGCTATTTCTTTTGCGGAAGTAATCGCGACATCAGATGTGCCAAATGGTGTTGTTAATATTTTGACGGGAAAAATCGGCGAATTGAGTTCGGTTTTTGCTTCACATATGAATGTCAATGCATTGTTATATTGTGGCTCCGATTTGAATGTAATTAAATCCATTCAAGATCTTGCCATAGACAATATCAAAAGGGTTGTTGTTCGTGAGAATAGCGATTATGCAGACGAAAAGCACGATAACTTACATTATATTTTTGATTTCCAGGAAACGAAAACCACATGGCATCCTATTGAACTAATTGGTGGCGCCGGAAGCGGTTATTAAAAAAAAATACACTGAGAACACAGAGAAAAGCACAGAGAAAAAATCTCCGTGGCCCGAGACCAAAGGTCGAATAGGCGAAGCAATCTCTGTGAAAAAACTCTTTGAACTCTGTGCAAAAATAAAAACCTGTAAAATTTCTTTACAGGTTTTTTTAACGCTCAATTGGAGTTATTTCTTTTTTAATTGATTTTGTCTGGATTTCCAATTCATATATCCTAATAAAAATATTCCGGTTACAGTAAATACAACAGCTCTTAAATAAAAATTAGAGGATGCTAATTGTTCTTTAATCGTTTTTTCTTGTAATTCAAATAGGACATTAAAAAGAGTCATAAATACACCCCAAAAAAATCCAATTTTTAGTTGGTATTTCCATCTTTCACTCATAATAATTTAGTTTTTATTTTGTCATTTCGAATTAACCGCAAAGTGCGCAAGGATTTACGCAAGGGTCGCAAGGAAAACATAGCGAACCTGGCGTATTTTTCTTTGCGTACTTTGCGTTTAAGCCATAATCAATCCAATTTATCCGTTAGTTTTTTAAATACAGCTTTCGCTTCTTTTCCTTCGTACAAAATCTCATACACCGCGTCTATAATAGGCGTTTTGGCTTTGTATTCCTGGTTTAATTTGTAAGCGCTTTTAACGGCATAATACCCTTCGGCAACCATACTCATTTCCATCATGGCACTTTTTACAGTGTAGCCTTTTCCAATCATGTTTCCGAACATTCTATTTCTAGAAAAAACCGAATATCCAGTTACTAATAAATCGCCTAAATACGCCGAGTTATTTATATTGCGTTTCATTTTATGCACTTTACGGATGAACTTTTTCATCTCGCGAATTGCGTTACTCATGATTACCGATTGGAAGTTATCGCCATAACCTAATCCGTGTGCTATTCCGGCTGCAATGGCGTAAATGTTTTTCAGCATTGCTGCGTATTCGGTTCCGATAATGTCGTCGGAGATTTTGGTTTTGATGTAATTTCCGGATAATACTTTGGCTACGACTTTGGCTTTATTAGAATCGCCACAAGCGATAGTTAAGTACGAAAGACGTTCTAATGCTACTTCTTCGGCGTGACACGGACCTGTAATGACACCAATATTTTCAAATGGAATATCGTATTTTTTATTGAAATGTTCACCCACAATTAAGAACGTTTCAGGAACGATTCCTTTAATGGCAGAGAAGATGACTTTGTCTTTTAGACTAACGGTTAGTTTTTCCAATTCGGCACTTAAAAAGGCAGAGGGAATTGCAAAAATGATATAATCGGCATAAGCAACGGCTTCGTTGATATCGGAAGTCAATCGTAGTTTTGTAATATCAAATTCAACGGAACTTAAGTAATTCGGATTGTGTTTGTAAGCTTTTATATGATCAATTGCCGATTGGTTTCGCATGTACCAAGCAATTTCATCGAGGTTTACACATAACATTTTTGCAATGGCTGTGGCCCAACTTCCGCCACCGATTACTGCAAATTTTGGATATTTGTTCATTACTGTTTGGTTTGATGCATCAAAAATACTGTTTTTTATGGTATTGGCAATAGTCCCGATTACCTCACATATTTTTTATTGGCATTGGAGTTCGGTAAATTTCATTTGCAGCATGTATCCTTTTTATCTTGAATTGAATAAGGTTTGATTTTGATGTGACAAAAAGTTATTGCGAAAAGCGGTATTCGCTTCAAATAAAAATAAAAACAGACTTAACTCATTTTTTTGAATGCCAAGACAATAACATTAAACATTGGTCGTTATTTATATATGAAATTTGTTAGATTTATTTCACGCTTAAGTTAGTTAAAATTTGTTTAAGGTTTTGAGAAAGGCGTTCAGGAAGTAATTTCTGAACGCCTTTTGATTTTTTATTTACTTCTTATAAAAATTATTATAATCAATTTCTTCCCAGACTTTTTCGGGCAATAGTGGGCGGACATTCTTTTTGTTTTTGATACTTTCACGGATGAATGTTGAAGAAATTTCTACGATTGGCGCATCAATTTTGTGAATTCGCGGATGGTTGTTCAAACCAAGATTCTCTTCTGAAGAGGAGAGTCTTGGATAAATATAAATGTCGTAATTCTCTAAAAGGTATTCGTAGTTTTTCCATTTGTGGAGCGAATTCAAATTGTCTTCTCCCATAATTAACGAAAATTCGTGTTGCGGAAATTTGTCTTTTAAATGCGCTAAAGTGTTTACGGTGTAATTGGGTTGTTGTAATTGGAATTCGATGTCGGAAGGTTTTATTTTTGGAAAATCCTCGGTAGCCAAACGGACCATGTGTAATCGCTGGCGGTCATCCAACAAGGTGTTTTTTTGTTTTAATGGATTGTGTGGTGTGACTACCATCCAAATTTGCTGCAAATCGGAATGTTCTGCCAAATGATTGGCAATGATTAAGTGTCCAATGTGAATTGGATTGAAGGTTCCGAAATAGAGGCCTATTTTCATAGTTATTTCACTGAGATTTTACACAGAGTTCACAGAGTTTTTGCACAGAGGTTCACTGAGATTTTTTCTCTGTGCTTTGCTCTGTTTGCTCTGTGTAATTTTTTTTACTAATTTTAATTGATACGTTTTTTGCACAGTGTTGACAGAAGTTTTTCACAGAGCTTCACGGAAATTTTTGCCTCAATGCTTTGCTCTGTGGATCTCAGTGTAATAATTATTTTTTCACAAACTCCTTTACCAATTGATACGCGTCTTCTTTCGCTACATCCAAATCGTAATTTTTAATAATCTTGTTAAATTGTGGCGCAGTGGCGAGTTCAACGTGGGCTTTTGCAATACGCATGTTGATTTTTTCATCGCTTTCGGTAGAACGTTCTTTTAATCTTCGTTTGAGTTCATCAACACTTGGTGGTTTTACAAAAACAGCCAAGGTTTCTTGTGGGAATTTATGCTTGATTCGCAATCCACCCGCTACATCAATATCAAAAATAACGTTTTTACCTTTTGCCCAAATGCGTTCGACTTCACTTTTTAGTGTTCCGTAAAAATTATCGCGGTACACTTCTTCCCATTCGATGAAATTTTCGGCTTTGATGTGTTTTTTAAAATCGGGAATGGACATAAAGTAATAATCTTTTCCATCAACTTCTTCGCCACGCGGTGCACGAGTTGCTGCCGAAATGGAAAACTCCAAATTCAAATCGGGTTGTGCTAATAAATGCCTTACTATGGTGGTTTTTCCGGAGCCAGATGGCGCAGAGAATACTAATAATTTTCCTTTGTTCATTGTTGATTGATTACATTCCGTTGAACTCTTTGATTCCGACGTGGTTTTCGATAAGGTTGATTTCAGGCCTTCCGAAAGCAACACCTATTTTGACTCCGCAACGAACAAAGTATTCCTTTCTCTTTTCAATATTGATGTTTATGGTTTCCTTTGTCTCGAGAACGCCGTAAAAGTTTTTGGATCCGAAATCTTTTGTTTTGAGTATGAACTTTTCGCCATTTTTCATTTTCCCAACAACCGAATCTTTGTCATTTTTTATGGCATAATACAATAGTGAACCAGGTCCTATATTGGGTCTGTAAAAATGAATCAATGCGTAGTCAGCATCATCGGGAAGACGTGATTTGTTTTTCTTTTCCCTGCTGGCAACTATTTTCTCCAGTCCTTCAGGAGTGAGGTTGCGATACGCTTTCGCTTTTATTCTGTAGCAGGTACTCGTAAAGAAATTGGGTTCTTTTATCTCTGTGATTTGAAGTAAGTTGGCACCCATGCTACGGGCAGCTGTTTTTGCATCTGAAATGACGGAGTTGTAAGAGCAATTGGTTGTAAACCCGGAATCCCCAATTTTAATGTCTCCAATAAATTCAGAACCAACTGGCGGCACCTCTTTGTTGTCTAATACATAGAGCTGAATATTGGGTTCTAATCTTTGGTAACTTTTGTTGGCAATTTTTGTAGAAACACTTGAAGAACAACCTGCAAGCACTAAGACGAATAGAAGGGCAATTTTTTTCATTTTTTGATCTATAATACGTTAAACACTTGCTCCTTAATTTTCTCTAATTCGTCTTTCATCATCACGACCAATTTCTGCATTTCGGTATGATTGGATTTCGAACCCATGGTATTAATTTCTCTTCCCATTTCTTGTGTGATGAAGCCTAGTTTTCTTCCGTTGGCTTCTGTTCCGGCAAGGGTTTCGATGAAGTAATTTAAGTGATTTTCTAAACGCACTTTTTCTTCGGTGATATCGTATTTTTCTAAATAAAAAATCAACTCTTGCTCAAAACGGCTTTGATCGACATTGACTTGTAGTTCGTCTAATGCGGTTTTCAATCGCGTTTTTACGGTTTCTACACGTTCGGCATCATAACCAACGGCATTGTTCATTAACGTCATGATATTGGCGATGCGATGCAGGAATTCTTTTTCCAACGCTACACCTTCGTCTTTTCGAAATTGCGCAATATTTTCTACCGCTTGGTCAATTACTTTTTGGATTTGTTTCCACTCGTTTTCATCAATTTCATCGCGTTCTGTTTTTAACGCGTCGGGCATTCTCACAGCCATTTTCATCAATTCGGTTTCATCCGCATTTGGAATCACCGCTTTCATTTGGTTGATGTATCCTCTTACTATGGGCACATTTATTTTTGATGAAGTTTCTTCTCCAGTTACTTCCACGTAAAGTGAAAAATCGATTTTTCCACGTTCCAAGCGAAGGGAAAGTTGGTTGCGTAAACCCAGTTCCATTTCCCTAAAAACAGAAGGCATTCGCGTGTTTAAATCCAGTCCTTTGCTGTTTAGCGATTTGATTTCTACGGTAATTTTTTTGGTTGGTAATTGTAAAGAGGCTTTTCCAAAACCCGTCATCGATTGTATCATTCTTTTATTTTAATTGACTTCAAATATAATTAAAAGTTTTCAGTGATTTGCTTTCACCGCAAATTCGCAAATTTAAATTTTAAAGTATTAAAAATAATTTGCGAATTCGCGGTTATTTTTTCTTCTGTGTAACAAGATAAACGCCGGCAAAAATTAAAACCGCCGAAAGTAATTTCACTAAACTCAAATCGTCTTTTCCGTAACTTACTGCAATAACGGTGGCGAAAAGCGGTTGTAAATAAATAAAAACAGCTACGGTTGTTGGTTTTAATTCGCGCATCGAAAGTAAGTTTAACAGATAGGTAAAGAATGTCGAGAACAAAATCACAAAACCGATTTTCCATAAAATCGGATCTGGAATAGACGACCAATCAATCGTATGAAACTCATTCCATCCAAAAGGTAAAACCATTAAAAAACCGAAAGTGTAAATCCATTTTACAAAGGTGAAAGCATTGTATTTGTCCATTAATTTCTTGACGATGATGAGATAAAGTCCGTAGGAGATAGCATTAATAAAAACCAACAGATTCCCTAAACTGGCATTGGGTGCATTGATCATCGATTTTCCATACAGGATAATAGTTACCGTTCCGACCAATCCCAAAACTATCCCTAAGATTTTTCGCTTTTTCATACGTTCTTTCATCAAAATGGAGGAAAGAATCAAAACAATAATAGGCGTGGTGACCATCAAAACAGCAGCCATGATTGGCGAGGTATAACTCAATCCTTTAAAAAAAGCAAGCATGTTTATCGCTACTCCAAACAAAGCAGCAGCTATAATTCTGGGGAAATCATTTAGTGCAATTTTTTTGTCATTGTGAGCTTTGCGAAACAATCCCATCAGGAAATCAACCATCCAAAAAAGAACAACCGAACCACCAACCCTCATGGCAATAAATCCGAAAGGCGCCACATATTTTGGCATTACATCTTTAGCGACTGTAAAGGTTATACCATAAATTATAGAGACAAAAGTGGCGGCAACCAATGCCCAATTTCTTTTAGACATTAACTTAAAACTTTGATAACTTCGAGAATGTTTTTCTGACTGTTTCCGATGTAAATTGCATCATTTATAATAAAAACGGGACGACTCAAAAAAGTATAATGTTCTAAAATAAATTTTTTAAAATCGTTTTCTGTCAATGATTTGTTCTTCAAATCCATCGATTTATACAGTTGCGCTTTTTTGCTAAACAAGGCTTCGTAGCTTTTAGATAAAGTGTACATTTCATCTAATTCCAATTCGGTTATCGGATTTTGTCGAATATCATGATACTCCAAAACCGCATTTTTTGGTAACGATTTTATGATTTTCCGACACGTATCACACGAAGCTAAATAGTAAATTTTGTTTGTCATAGCATAACTTTTTGCAAAGGAAATTCATTTGAATTGGATAAACTGTATTTTTATAAAAAATTTATAAAATGGAAACTTCTTTTGAAATTAATAAAACGAGTAGAAATGTATTGCTAACATTTTTAGAGAACTACTCTTTAGAACAGCTCAACACCATTCCCGAAGGTTTTAGTAATAATCTTATTTGGAATATCGGACATATTATTGTGGTGCAACAAATGTTGGTTTACAATCTAGCCGGATTGCCAATGATGGTTTCAGATGCAATGGTTAACAAGTATAAAAAAGGCACCAAACCGGAACACAATGTGACCTATGAAGAAATTAATGAAATGAAATTATTATTGTTTTCCACTTTAGAAAAAACTAGAAAGGATTTCGCAGAAAATAGGTTTCAAAATTACAATGTATTTACAACCATGTCAGGGTTCACAGTAAAATCAGCTTCCGACGCGATGGTGTTCAATAATTACCATGAAGGTATTCACACTGGAATTATGATGCAGATTAGAAAATTTATATAAAGTTAGTACCTTTACCAAAAATTAGTATATGAAATTCAACACCAAAACTATACACGGCGGTCAACATCATGACCCAGCTACTGGAGCTGTAATGCCACCCGTATATCAAACGTCAACTTTTGCACAAACAAGTCCAGGGCAACCTGTAAATCCTGATTATGAATATTCACGTGCTTCAAATCCAACCCGAACCGCTTTAGAAAATGCATTAGCAAGTATCGAAAATGGAACTCGCGGTTTGGCTTTTTCATCGGGTTTGGCTGCGACTGATTGTTTACTTCGTTCATTTAAAGCGGGTGATGAAATCATCGCAATGGACGATCTGTATGGAGGAACGTACCGAATGTTTACGCGTATTTATAAAGACAGCGGAATAAAATTCCATTTTATCGATATGAATGATACAGCGAAATTCCAATCGTTAATCAACGCCAACACCAAATTAGTTTGGATCGAAACACCAACAAATCCGTTGATGAAAATTGTCGACATTCAAGAGATCGCTAAAATCACAAAAGCCAATAATATTCTTTTTGCGGTAGACAATACTTTTGCAACACCATACCTCCAAAAACCATTAGATTTAGGAGCCGATGTAGTGATGCATTCGGCAACAAAATACCTTGGCGGACATTCGGATGTAATTGCCGGAGCGTTGATCGTAAAAGATGATGCTTTGGGAGATCAATTGCATTTTCAACAATTTGCTACTGGCGCAACACTAGGACCAATGGATAGTTTCTTAGTTTTAAGAGGAATCAAAACTTTGCATTTGCGTGTGCAAAGACATTGTGAGAACGGAATGAAAGTCGCCGAATTTTTAAGTAATCATCCCGAAGTTGAAAAAGTATATTTCCCAGGTTTGCCCGATCATCCATCACATGAAATTGCTAAAAAGCAAATGAGCGGTTTTGGTGGAATGGTAACTTTCACTTTTAAATCGGCGAAGAAACAAGATGCTATTGCCTTTTTAGAAAACTTAAAAGTTTTTACTTTAGCGGAATCATTGGGAGGTGTTGAATCATTAGCCAATCATCCAGCATTAATGACACACGCTTCTATTCCCGAAGACAAAAGAAAGGAAATCGGAATAACAGATGATTTGGTTCGTTTGAGCGTTGGCATAGAAGATATCGATGATTTATTAGCAGATATCGAACAAGCTTTCAGATAAAAAAAACGTCCCGATTTTGTCGGGACGTTTTTTTTAATTTACACCAAGATAATAAATGTAGCCAAAATTCACCCAAACATTCCAGTCGTTGGCTTTGTTTTCTGTATAGATGGCAGGATTCGGATTCAAACCATCCACCCAGTTGGAAAAATAGTATTGCAATCGTAAGTCAATCATTAAATCAGACAATTCGGTTAATTTATAGCGTGTTCCCACACTTGAAACAATCGACCATACGGCGCCTCCTTTGTTATCAAACGCATCAATATATTTAATTGGTGTAACAGTGGGTAAAGCTCCTAAGCCAGGGCCTAATTTTGAATAGGACGTTGGTTTGTAAAAACAAAACTGACCACCCAAACTAATAAATGGAGCAAAACTACCAATACTGGAAGTAAAATCACGAATACTAAAAGGATAATATTCCAATTGCATTCCGATATTAGTTACAGCAGTGCTACCTCTCATTGCCCTTAATTGGACAGCTGTTAACGAAGTTCTTTTAGGATCAACCCATTCTCCAAAATGTTCTAAATCGGTTTTATTATAAGAGAATTCACTTCGCAATTTAAAGTGATCATTAAAATAGGTTTCGGGAGTGTAGCAATTACATTCTGCTTTATAGGAAAAATTTAAATAATGAATAATACCTACTCCATAACCGGTATTACCAGCATTTGTAGAAAAATCATGCCGTTCGCCATAATCCGATTGAAAGGCAACAGGCCCAACAATAGCACCTAATTCATGCGAAAATCCAAACTGAGCATTTACTTTGGTAGTTACACTAATAAAAAGTAAAGCTATCACTATAAAATTTCTTGACATCTGCATAGTATTAAATTCAATTATCAACAAATATATAAAAACGGGAGTTACATATAAAATAAAATATGCGTACATCTAACGGAAATAGTCTTAAAATCTTTTAATTCGGCCCATTTTTTTTGTATTCGTAAAATTTAATACAGAATAGAAATAAAAAAAATTGCTTCGTTATTCTTATAAAATGTATCTTTGTCCCGATTTTACGAAAACGTTTTCTTAAACATTAAATAATCTATTTTTATGTCACAAAGTATTAACACTTTTATTGAAGCAGTAGCCAAAAGAAATCCCAATGAACCTGAGTTTATGCAGGCCGTTAAGGAAGTAGCTGAAACAGTTATTCCTTTTATAGAAGAAAATAAAAAATACCAAAACAAAATGCTTTTGGAAAGAATGGTAGAAGCAGAAAGAGTCATCATGTTTAGAGTAACATGGATTGACGATGCTGGAACTACACAAGTAAACAGAGGATACCGAATTCAAATGAATTCAGCAATCGGACCTTACAAAGGAGGAATCCGTTTTCATCCAACGGTGAACTTAAGCATTTTGAAATTCTTGGCTTTTGAACAAACATTCAAAAACAGCTTAACTACATTGCCAATGGGTGGTGGAAAAGGAGGAGCTGATTTTGATCCAAAAGGAAAATCAGATATCGAAATCATGCGTTTTTGTCAAAGTTTTATGACAGAATTATCAAAACATATTGGTGCTGATACCGATGTTCCTGCAGGAGATATTGGTGTTGGAGGAAGAGAAGTAGGTTATATGTTTGGTCAATACAAAAGATTACGCAACGAATTTACTGGTGTTTTAACTGGAAAAGGAATTTCTTTCGGAGGATCCTTAATCCGTCCGGAAGCTACAGGATACGGCGATGTATATTTTGCACAAAGTATGTTGGCAACTAAAGGCGATAGTTTTACCGGTAAAACTGTAGTCGTTTCTGGTTCTGGAAACGTTGCACAATATGCTTGTGAAAAAGCAGCACAACTAGGAGGAAAAGTAGTTACATTGTCGGATTCATCGGGATATATTTATGATGCAGACGGAATCGATGCGGAGAAATTAGCGTATGTAATGGAAATCAAAAATGTAAACTATTCAAGAATTTCTGATTACATTACTAAATATCCAAGCGCAAAATTTGTGGCAGGAAAGCGTCCATGGGAAGTGAAATGTGATGTGGCTTTACCATGTGCTACTCAAAATGAGTTGAACGAAGACGAAGCTAAAACATTACTTGCCAATGGATGTATTTGTGTTGCCGAAGGAGCTAACATGCCTTCTACTCCAGAAGCTGTTGAAGTTTTCTTGAAAGCTAAAATATTATTTGCTCCAGGAAAAGCGTCAAATGCTGGAGGTGTTGCTACATCTGGATTGGAAATGTCTCAAAACTCATTGCGTTTAAGTTGGACTTCAGAAGAAGTTGACGAACGACTTAAAAACATCATGTTAAACATTCACGCTTCGTGTGTAAAATACGGAACGGATTCAAATGGATATACCGACTACGTTAAAGGAGCTAATATTGCAGGTTTCGTAAAAGTTGCCGATGCTATGTTAGCGCAAGGAATAGTTTAATTCCAAATAAAAATAAAGTTCTAAATGCCTTCTTTTTTGAAGGCATTTTTTTTGCCTTATATTAAATAAGTATTTTTTTGCGTTTGTAGTATATTTGTCCTTCAATTTAGTTAAAATGATTACGAAGAAATTACTCTTTTATTTTTTATTACTACCGCTATTTACAATTGGTCAAACCCAGCAATGGCAAGGTTATTTTTCGTACAATCATATTACCGATCTATCAGAAGCTACAAATACGATTTATGCTTCTTCTGAAAATGCTTGTTTTTTTAAAAAATTAACGTCAAACGATTTAACAACTATCAATTCAATTGATGGACTTAAAGCAGACGATATTACCGCCATTTATAGAAGTGAATCAAAGAGCATTACTTTTGTAGGCAGTAAAAACGGATTGTTATTTATTGTTAAAAATGACGGAACGATAGTACAAAAAAGAGGTATTTTTGATGAAGTTCCGGTTTCTCCTTTAATCAAAAAAATCAACCACTTTTTAGAAGACAATAACAAAATTTACGTCTCATGTGACTATGGTATTTCTGTTTTCGATTTGACTACTATGGAGTTTGGGAATACTTATTATATGGGACCACAAGGTTCTTATGTAGCCGTTCAGCAAACCGCTATTAACAACGGATTTATTTATGCAGCAACGAAAGGAAATCCTTCTAGTAATGGTATCAGAAAAACGAACCTCACCAATCCGTTTCTCGACGATTATAATCAATGGGTCGATATTACTACTGGAAATGAATGGATTGGCGTTACTAGTTTTGGAACTAATATCTTTGGAATAACAACAACGAACAATCTGGCTAAATACGACGGAACCACGCTTACCTATTTATTATCATACACAGAAAATGTAATAGATTTAAGATCCAATTCTAATTACTTAACCGTTACATCTGCCAATCACGTTTACATATACAATCAGGTTATGCAATTGGTCGCTCACATTCAAAGCAATCAAATTTCAGGAGATCCAGTAACATTTACCTGTGCAACGGTTTTAAATAGTTTAATTTTTATCGGAACCAACCAAAGAGGAATTCTTTCTTCTTCCATTTCAAATCCTACCAATTTTAATGAAATCAAACCCGATGGACCAGAAAAGAATTACGTTTTTAGAGTAAAAAAATCATCTACGACACTCTGGGCATTATACGGTAGATACAATAGAACCTATAATCCCTATAATTTAGAACCTCCTTTTGACGGACCTTTTAAATTTCCATTAAGTAAATACACAGCACAAAATGGTTGGGATGTACTTCCGTATTCCGATTTATTCGGATCAAAAGCACTTTCTAATTTAGCCTTTAATCCCAATAATGAAAATGATTTTTATGTCAGTTCTTATTTTTCAGGATTATTAAAAGTGGTTAACGAAGTTCCTACAACACTTTACGATGATACAAACACAGGTAATAACGGACTTGAAATAGCTGTAGATGGAATCCGAGTAAACGGCCCTGCTTATGACAAAAATGGGAACCTTTGGATGACAAATAATTATGCAGCAAAAGCAATTAAAGTATTGCGAACCAACGGACAATGGCAATCGTACGATTTGTCAGCTGTGATTCCAGAAACAAATAGTGAATGTTATGCTATCCTTGCTGTGGATAAAAACGGTACCAAATGGATGCCCACTTCCAGAAATGGATTAGTTGCATTCAACGACCAATTGGCTAATAAGGCGATTAGAATTACAACCGATGATAACGGTAATTTACCTACTGCAGATGCCAGATGTGTTGCGATTGACAATAGAAATCAAGTATGGATTGGAACTTCAATGGGATTGCGGATTATTCAAAGTGTTGATCAATTTGTATCACAAGACGATATCCAAACCACAAGCATAATCATCCAAGAAGAAATCAACGGACAAGTCTTAAATCAAGAACTTTTTTACGAACAATTTATTTTAGACATTGCTGTAGATGGCGCCAATAGAAAATGGGTGGCACTAGCCGATGCTGGAGTTTATCTGGTTTCAGCAAACGGACAACAAACGATTTATAAATTCACGAAAGAAAATTCGCCGCTTCCAAGTAACAATGTTAACGATATTGAAATAGACGGTATAACTGGAGAAGTCTTTTTTGCCACCGACAAAGGTTTGGTTTCTTTTAAAGGAACTGCAACGAAACCCAACGACGATTTGAGCAATGTGTATGTCTACCCAAATCCGGTTCGTCCTGAATTTACAGGAACCGTAAAAATTAACGGACTAACCGACAAAGCCAATATAAAAATCACCGACATCGAAGGAAATTTAGTCTACGAAACAACCTCATCAGGAGGAACCATCGAATGGGATACTTCCGCTTTTGGTAAATACAAGGTAGCATCAGGAGTTTACATGATTTTTGTCGCGGCTCAAGATGGCGTTGACACCACAGTCAAAAAAGTAATGATCATCAGGTAGAATTAATGGAATCTTGATTTGCTTCCATCTTCCATCTTCCAACTTCCTAACTCAAATCAATGCTTGTCAAAACAAAAGCCATCGTAATTTCTTCCCTAAGATATCAGGAAAAAAGCCTGATTGTAAAATGCTTTACCGAATCCGACGGACTCAAAAGTTATTTCGTTCCAAGTGCCTATTCTGGCAGAAAATCAAATCAAAAGATTGCCTATTTCCAACCGTTGACGATTCTTGAAATCGAAGCCAATCACAAGAATAAAGGCACTTTAGAGCATTTCAAGGAAATAAAATTATCGGCCGCTTTTCAAACGATAAATACCGAGATAGTAAAAAGTACGATTGTTATTTTCCTTTCCGAAATGTTGCACCACAGCATCAAAGAAGAAGAAAAAAACGAAAACTTGTTTGCCTTTCTTGAAACGGGATTGCTTTGGTTGGATGCACACGAAGAAACGTCCAATTTCCATCTCATTTTACTGTTAGAAATCACAAAATTCCTCGGATTCTATCCTGATACTTCCGAAACTAATGACAAACATTTCGAAATGATTGAAGGCATTTTCTCGCCCTTTCAAGGAGTAAGTTGTCTTTCGGAGCACGAAACCCATTTGTTTAAAAAACTCCTCAACCTAAAATTTGATTCCGATCAAAAAGTCTTCGCCGGAATCGAGCGGCAAATCCTTCTAAAAATCCTTCTCGATTATTATTCCATTCACCTTGACGGATTCAAAAAACCAAAATCACTTGATGTTTTAAAGGAAGTTTTTGCGTAAATTCTGGGCGTGCCCTTGCAGGTCAGGCTTTCCGCTATATCTTTTTTTCGTTCCTCAAAAAAGGATACCGCTGCAATCCTTCACGCAAAAACTTGTTATTCATACACGTATAACTCATAACAATTTATTACTTTCGCAGACTGATTTAAGATTACGACAAAAATGAGTACAAACTTTCGTCAATATGAAGGACTTAACTTACCAACGGTAGCAAGCGAAGTTCTTGATTTCTGGAAAAAAAATAACGTCTTTGAACAAAGTGTAACTTCCCGCGAAGGAAACCAACCGTTTGTGTTTTTTGAAGGACCGCCTTCAGCCAACGGTTTGCCGGGAATCCATCACGTGATGGCGCGTGCTATTAAAGATATTTTTTGTCGTTATAAAACTCAAAAAGGGTTTCAGGTAAAACGTAAAGCAGGCTGGGACACACACGGTTTGCCAATTGAATTAGGCACCGAAAAAGAACTCGGAATCACCAAAGAAGATATCGGAAAAACCATTTCTGTAGAAGAATATAACAACGCGTGTAAAAAAACGGTGATGCGTTACACCGATGTGTGGAACGACTTGACTGAAAAAATGGGCTACTGGGTCGATATGGAAGATCCTTACGTAACCTACAAATCCAAATACATGGAAAGCGTTTGGTGGTTGCTGAAACAAATCTATGATAAAGATTTGTTGTATAAAGGCTACACCATTCAACCGTATTCTCCAAAAGCAGGAACCGGATTATCATCGCATGAAGTCAATCAACCAGGCAGTTACCGTGATGTAACTGACACAACCGTTGTGGCGCAATTCAAGACTTTAGCAGAAACATTACCGAGTTTTTTACAAGGCTTTGGTGGTGTTCACATTTTGGCTTGGACGACCACCCCTTGGACATTGCCTTCCAATACTGCATTAACTGTCGGACCAAAAATCGAGTATGTTTTGGTAGAGACGTTCAATCAATATACGTTTCTTCCCGCAAAAGTAATTTTGGCAAAAAACCTTGTTGGTAAACAATTCGGGAAAGGGTTTTTTGCAAGCACCGAAACTTCCGATTTTGAGAATTTTAAAGACGGCGATAAAAATATTCCGTATAAAATTCTAACCGAATGTAAAGGAAAAGACCTTATCGGAATTCGCTACGAACAATTAATGCCATTAACGTTACCGTACCAAAATCCGGAAAATGCGTTTCGAGTTATTTCGGGCGATTTCGTAACTACTGAAGACGGAACAGGAATCGTACATACAGCTCCAACATTTGGTGCTGATGATGCTAAAGTGGCTAAAGATGCCAAACCCGAAGTGCCGCCAATGTTAGTTCTGGATGCCAACGGAAATCCGGTGCCATTAGTCGATTTGCAAGGTAAATTCATTCAAGGATTGGGAGATTTGTCGGGCAAATATGTTAAGAATGAATATTACGAGAATGGTGAAGCTCCAGAACGTTCCGCCGATGTAGAAATTGCCATTCAGTTAAAAGAAGAAAACAAAGCTTTCAAAGTCGAGAAATACGTTCACAGTTATCCACACAGTTGGAGAACCGACGAACCACTTTTATATTATCCATTAGATTCCTGGTTCATCAAAGTAACCGAAATCAAAGACCGCATGTTCGACTTGAACGAAACTATCAACTGGAAGCCAAAAGCTACCGGTGAAGGACGTTTCGGAAACTGGTTGAAAAACGCCAACGACTGGAATTTATCGCGTTCTAGGTATTGGGGAATTCCATTACCCATCTGGAGAACTGAAGACGGAACCGAAGAAATATTAATTGGTTCGGTAGAAGAATTGTACAATGGAATCGAAAAAGCCATTGCTGCAGGTTTCCAATCGTCAAATCCTTTCAAAGGTTTTGAAATCGGAAACATGAGCGAAGCCAATTACGATTTAGTCGATTTACATAAAAATGTAGTCGATGCGATCACCTTGGTTGCTCCATCGGGAAAACCAATGAAACGCGAGGCTGATTTGATTGACGTTTGGTTTGATAGTGGCGCAATGCCATACGCACAGTGGCATTATCCTTTTGAAAACAAAGATAAAATCGACGAGAATAAAGATTTCCCTGCCGATTTTATAGCCGAAGGAGTCGATCAAACACGCGGTTGGTTTTACACTTTACACGCCATCGGAACCTTGGTTTTTGATAAAATCGCCTATAAAAACGTCGTTTCCAACGGATTGGTTTTAGACAAAAACGGACAAAAAATGTCGAAGCGTTTAGGCAATGCGACAGATCCATTTGAAACCATAAAAGAATACGGTCCGGATGCAACGCGTTGGTACATGATTTCCAATGCCAATCCGTGGGATAATTTAAAATTCGATTTGGAAGGAATAGCTGAGGTGCGTCGAAAATTCTTCGGAACTTTATACAACACGTATTCATTTTTTAGTTTGTACGCGAACATCGATAATTTCCACTACGCGGAAGCCGAAATTCCGTTAAACGAAAGACCCGAAATTGACCGTTGGATTTTATCCGAATTGCATACTTTAATAAAAGTGGTCGATGATGCGTATGCCGATTACGAACCAACGAAAGCGGCACGAGCGATTTCCGATTTTGTTCAAGAAAATTTGAGTAATTGGTACGTTCGTTTGTGCCGAAGAAGATTCTGGAAAGGCGAATACGAAACCGATAAAATTGCTGCGTATCAAACACTTTATACTTGTTTATTAACTGTGGCAAAATTAGCTGCTCCGATAGCGCCTTTTTACATGGATCAGTTGTATAACGATTTGGTGAGAACTACTAAAAGTGAAGATTTTACCAGTGTTCACTTGGCGAATTTTCCTGTCTCGGTTGAAAACTTTGTTGATAAATCACTAGAGAGTAAAATGATGAAAGCACAGACCGTTTCGTCACTCGTTTTATCACTCCGTAAAAAGGAAATGATCAAAGTCCGTCAACCATTGCAAAAGGTTATGATTCCTATACTTGACGCGAATCAACGTGCTGAAATAGAAGCGGTTTCCGACCTTATAAAAGCCGAAGTTAATGTGAAAGAAATCGAACTTTTAGACGATGCATCAGGAGTCTTAGTCAAGCAAATAAAACCTAATTTTAAAGCATTAGGACCTCGTTTTGGTAAAGATATGGGATTGATTGCCAAAGAGATACAAAATTTAACACCAGAACAGATAAATGAAATAGATAATAAAGGCAGTCTAACGCTTGATATTTCGGGAAAAAGTATAATTTTATCATCCGAAGACGTTGAAATTGCCTCTCAAGATATTCCGGGTTGGTTGGTTGCCTCATCAAACGGAATTACAGTTGCGCTCGACATTACTTTAACAGAAGAATTGAAGAACGAAGGTATCGCTAGAGAATTGGTGAATCGAATTCAAAATATTAGAAAAGACAGTGGTTTTGAAGTGACCGACAAAATTAAAGTGGTATTGCAAAAAAACGGAATATTAGAAAACGCCATTATGACTAATATTTCTTATATCAAATCAGAAACGTTAACCGACACGTTGGTTTTTGAAGAACAAGTAAATAATGGAACTGAAATAGAATTTGACGACATTAAAACAAGAATAATAATATCAAAATAGAAGTAAGATGGTAGATGAAAAAACAAGATACTCCGATGCTGATTTAGCAGAGTTCAAAGAAATTATCCTCAGTAAAATAGAAAAAGCCCAAATCGATTTAGAATTGATAAAGAGCGCTTATATGAATGACTTAAACAACGGAACAGACGACACTTCTCCAACGTTCAAAGCGTTTGAAGAAGGAAGTGAAACGATGAGTAAAGAGGCGAATTCACAATTGGCAATTCGTCAAGAGAAGTTTATACGCGATTTAAAAAATGCACTTTTCCGTGTTGAAAATAAAACGTATGGCATGTGCAAAGTCACAGGAAAATTGATTAGTAAAGAAAGACTAAAAATTGTTCCTCATGCTACGATGAGCATTGAAGCCAAAAATATGCAGCGATAAGTAATTATCACAGACTATTTAACGCTCCGTTTGGAGCGTTTTTTTTAAAATAGTGCTATTTTTGCACATAAATTATAAAAAATGAAACTCAGGCATTCGGCATTTTTAATATTCATCATCCTACTTGTTGATCAGTTTTCAAAAATTTATATAAAGACGAACTTTGTCTTAAACGAATGGCATGAAGTTTTTTCATGGTTTCAATTGCGCTTTATTGAAAATGAAGGAATGGCATGGGGAGCCGTTATTCCGGGGGAATATGGTAAACTAATTTTAACCATCTTTAGAATTTTAGCAGTTTTCGGAATCGGCTATTGGCTTTGGGATTCCATTCGCAAGGAGAGATCCAATTTTTTAATCACAGCCATTGCCTTAATTTTTGCAGGCGCTCTAGGAAATATTATTGATTCGGTTTTTTACGGTGTGATTTTTAACCACAGTGAATACCAATTAGCCACTTTATTCTCCGACAAACCCTATGGTTCATTCTTTCACGGAAAAGTAGTCGATATGTTTTATTTTCCAATTATTAAAGATTATCCACTTCCTGATTGGCTTCCATTTTTTGGAGGAGAAAAAGTAAATTTTTTTAATGCGATTTTCAATGTTGCCGATTTAGCGATTTCAACAGGAGTTGGGATATTAATTGTTTTTAATAAAAAAGCATTTACACTTCCAACACACAGTATCTCTAGAATTTTTCACGATAAATTAGATTAATTCTACGTCTTTCCCGCGCAGGCGGGACTCGAGCGTAGCGACTGGCGAAGCAATCTATTTTTAGACTTGGATTCCCACCTGCGTGGGAAAGACGTAATAGAAGTATTAAAAATTGTAGATGTTTTCGGGTGTAATGCAATAATCCAAACGGATATCACCATCAAAAATTCCATCAATTTGTTCTTCAGGTTCAAAGAATGACAATCCTATTTTTATTGTTTTTGGTTGGCATTCGGATAAAAATCTGTCGTAAAATCCTTTTCCATACCCAACACGATTTCCTTGTTTATCATACGCTAAAAGCGGAACAAAAACTACGTCAATTTTATTTATAGGGACTTCTAATCCGTTAATTGGTTCTGGAATATAGTATTCGTTAATACTAAACTTAGTATTGTCCGTAAGTAGAAAATGGGTCATTGTTCTACTTTCAAAATTGCTTTTTGAAACCACAATTTCTTTGTCTTTCCCCGCTAGAATTTGAAGAATAAATTCAGTGTCGATTTCTTTGTGATGTTCGATAGTCAAAAACAAATGAAAATAGGTGTTGTTCCAAATGTCTAATTGCAACAAGCGATTGGCAATAGCCAAACTTTTAGTCTCAATTTCAACATCAGAAAGGTGTTGTCTTGCGGCTTTATATTTTTGTCTTACTTCCTTTTTATTCATAAAGTAAAAGTAGAAAAACCGAATTTGTTTTATGTACTATTTTATAGTTAAATTTGTTTTCTTGAAAGTTTACAATTACACAGAGATGCACTGAGGAAGCACAGAGCACACAGAGGTAAAATTTCTCCGTGAACTCTGTGCAAAAAAAGCAAAATAAAATTTGACGAAGTCAACAATGAACCAACCATCTTTAGAACTCCAAATACAAACACTTCCCGACAAACCAGGAGTGTATCAGTATTACGACAAAGAAGGGAAAATTCTCTACGTCGGAAAAGCCAAAAATTTAAAAAAACGTGTTGCTTCCTACTTTAATAAAATCCATGACAATGCCAAAACCAATGTACTTGTTAGGAAGATTGTTGAAATAAAACACATCGTCGTAACCTCCGAACAAGATGCACTTTTACTCGAAAATAATTTAATAAAAAAACTCCAGCCGCGCTACAATGTGATGTTGCGTGATGATAAAACCTATCCATGGATTTGCATTAAAAAAGAACCTTTTTCACGTATTTTTCCTACTCGAAAAATGATTAAAGACGGATCAGAATATTTCGGGCCGTATACCAATTTCAAAACAGTAAATACACTTTTGGATTTAATCAAAGAATTGTATCCTTTGCGGACATGCAACTTTGATTTAAAAGAAAACAACATCCAATCGGGGAAGTTTAAAGTCTGTTTGGAATTCCACATTGGCAATTGCAAAGGACCTTGCGAAGGATTGGAATCGTTAGAAAACTACCAAAAACAAGTCGATGCCATTCGAGAAATTCTAAAAGGAAACTTCAAGGAAAGTCTTCGAAATTTTAAGATTACCATGAAAGAGTTGGCTTCCGAAATGCAATTTGAAGCGGCTCAAAAAATCAAAGAAAAAATTGAAGTGTTAGAAAATTACCAATCGCGATCTACGATTCTAAATCCGAAAATTTCCAATATCGATGTGTTTTCTATCATTTCTGATGAAACAATGGCTTATGTCAATTTTCTACAAATCGCTCATGGTGCCATTATCCGTTCCTATACCTTAGAAATGAAAAAGAAATTGGACGAAACCGATGAAGAACTTTTAGAACTTGGTGTTGTTGAATTAAGAGAACGATTTCAGTTAACTTCCAATGAAATCATTTTGCCATTTGCATTGGATTTTGGTGATAAAATAAAAATCACGGTTCCGCAATTGGGAGACAAAAAGCAAATTTTAGAATTGTCAGAAAGAAACGCCAAGTATTACCGATTGGATCAATTGAAACAAATTCAAATTGTCGATCCAGAGCGACACACCAATCGAATTATGGCGCAAATGCAAAAGGATTTACGGCTTTCTAATGAACCGCGACACATCGAATGTTTTGACAATTCGAACATTCAAGGAACTAATCCTGTTGCCGCTTGTGTTGTTTTTAAAGACGGAAAACCAAGTAAAAAAGACTACCGCCATTTTAATATTAAAACTGTTGAAGGACCGAACGATTTCGCCTCGATGGAGGAAGTCGTATATAGAAGGTATAAGCGCCTTTTAGACGAAAACCAATCACTACCACAGCTTATCATAATTGATGGAGGCAAAGGACAACTTTCATCGGCATTAAAAAGTATTGATGATTTAGGTTTGCGGGGGAAAATTGCCATAATTGGAATTGCCAAGCGTTTGGAGGAATTGTTTTATCCGGGCGATTCAGCGCCATTGTATCTCGATAAAAAATCGGAAACCTTAAAAATTATTCAGCAACTACGAAACGAAGCACACCGATTCGGAATCACGCATCATCGCGATAAAAGAAGCAAATCGGCACTTAATTCTTCGGTGGAAACCATTCCGGGTATCGGTGAAAAAACAATGCTCATGTTAATAAAACATTTCAAAAGTGTAAAAAGAATGCAATTAGCTACAGAAAAAGAAATTTCTGACGTTATTGGTATAGCTAAAGCCAAAAAAATTTACGAATTTTACAAAAAAGAATAGCAAGTGCAAAAAGAGTCATTAGCCAAGATGAAAGAACCAAGAAGAAAGAAACAAGAGTTGAATGACTATGGTATTTTTGTTTTTAGGAGATTTTCTCTTGCCTCTTGTCTCTTGTTTCTTGCCTGCTTCTTTTTTTCACACGTTTCCTTTTCACAAAATAAAGACACCATCAAACGTCCAAAAATCGGATTGGTTTTAAGTGGTGGAGGGGCCAAAGGATTTGCCCATATTGGCGTTTTAAAAGTGTTAGAACAAGCCGGAGTTAAAATCGATTACATTGGTGGAACGAGTATGGGGGCGGTAGTTGGAGGACTTTATTCCTCAGGATACAGTGCCTCACAAATCGATTCTATTTTCACCAATACTAATTTTGACGAGTTGTTGAGTGATTATATTCCAAGAACAACCAAAAGTTTTTATGAAAAAAGAAATGACGAGTTGTATGCCCTTTCTTTACCTTTTAATAAGTTTAGTATCGGAATTCCAATTGCGTTATCAAAAGGAATGTACAACTATAATTTGTTAACAAAACTGACACATAATGTTCGGCACATACGAGATTTTAATAAACTACCTATTCCTTTTGTATGTGTTGCAACCGATATTGAAAACGGAAAAGAAGTGGTTATTCATGGTGGCTATTTACCTCAGGCATTACTTGCCAGTTCTGCTTTTCCAACGTTATTTTCTCCTATCGAATTAGACGGTAAACTGTTAGTTGACGGAGGAGTTACCAATAATTATCCTGTTGAAGAAGTCAGAAAAATGGGTGCCGATATTATTATTGGTGTTGACGTTCAAGACGATTTAAAAGACAGGAAATCATTAAAAGAAGCTACTCGAATTTTAGTTCAAATTTCAAACCTTCAAATGATTGAAAGTATGAAAGTGAAAGTGAAATTAACCGATATTTATTTAAAACCAGACATTTCGGGGTTTACAGTTATTTCTTTTGATCAAGGAAAGGATATCATTAGAAAAGGCGAAGAAGTGGCTTTTGCGGAATATGAGAAAATTAAACTACTAGGAAATAAAGAGGAGTTTAAAATCAACAATAAAAGATTACAAACCGATACCATTGAAATTAATAATATTGGAATTAATGGCTTAAAAAATTATACCTATTCGTATATTATTGGAAAATTGAACTTCAAAAAAGGGTCAATAATTACGTATAATGATTTAAAAAAGGGAATCAACAATATCAATGCAACTCAAAATTTTAGTGCTATTTCGTATTCCTTGCAAGCGAATAATCTGAAAGACGATCTTATCATCGATTTAACTGAAAATACAACAAAAACGTTTTTGAAATTCGGATTGCATTACGACGGTTTGTATAAAAGTGCCGCATTAGTAAACTTAACCCAAAAAAAATCACTTTTTAAAAATGACGTTTTGTCTTTAGATATTGGGCTGGGAGATAATTTTAGGTACAATTTGGATTATTATGTTGACAACGGATTTCATTTCAGCTTTGGATACAAATCGAGATTCAATCAATTCAGCAGAAATGTTGCCACCGATTTTAATAATGGAAGTTTATTTTCGCAATTGGCAGGAATAAACAGTTTGAATTATGATTTTGCCGATTTTACCAATCAAGCATATCTTCAAACAATTTTCATACAAAAATTTTTAATTGGAGCTGGAGTAGAATTAAAGCATTTAAAAATAAAATCAAAATCATTGGAAGATCAAAACTCTGTTTTTGAAAATAGTGATTACGCAAGTGTATTTGGTTATTTAAAATACGATTCCTACGATAATAAATATTTTCCAAAAAAAGGATGGGGTTTCAATGGAGATGTACAATCGTTTTTTTACTCAACTAATTATACAAATCAATTCAATCGCTTTACGATTATTAAAGGAGATGCCGGAATTACAAGAACATTTTTTAAAGTATTAAATTTTAAGTTGCAAACAGAAGTCGGAATGGCCGTAGGCGAACAAAGTGTTCATTTTCTTGATTTTGTCTTGGGAGGTTATGGCTACAATACGATTAACAATTTCAAACATTTTTATGGATATGATTTTCTTAGTATTTCAGCAGACAGCTATATAAAAGCCTTAGCAACCGTAGATGTTGAGTTTTATAAAAAACACCATGTTAATTTTTCTGCCAATTACGCCAATGCTGAAAATAAATTATACAGTTCTGGGAATTGGTTGTCGGCTCCAAACTATACAGGTTATGCATTAGGTTATGGTTTTGAAACCATCGTAGGACCTATCGAATTAAAATATTCCTGGTCACCCGAATTGCCTAAAGGATACTTGTGGTTCAGTTTTGGCTTTTGGTTTTAATATCTTTCATTTTTTTTTCGGATATTTGTGTAATGAATAACTGGAACGGTTTATTAGAATTTTTAAAATTCCTCATCAAGAGAAATCCTGAATGAGAGCTAGTCTTTTTGAGTAATATCGAAAGTCAAACGAATAGTTTTGGCTTTTTAACTTTAACTTTTAAACAAAAAGAAAATGCCACTATATCATAAACTTGGAAATTTTCCACAAAAACGGCACACCCAGTTCGAAAAACCAAACGGAGGTTTGTACTATGAACAGCTTTTCGGAACCGAAGGATTTCATGGACATTCTTCCTTATTATACCACATTCACCGACCAACACAAGTCAAAGAAATACTAAAATCGTATTCGGTAGAACCTAAAATTGCCATTGGTAAAAACATAAAATCACTACTTTTAAAGGGATTTGAATTACAACCCACTGCCGATTTTCTGGAAAGCAGAAAAGCAATGCTTGTTAATAAAGATTGTACCATTGGATTAGCAGCTCCACAAAAATCACTAACCGACTATTTCTATAAAAATGCCGATGCCGACGAACTAATTTTCATCCACAAAGGAAAAGGAAAATTGCGAACGATGATGGGAAATATCAATTTTGAATACGGCGATTACCTTGTTATTCCACGTGGAATGATATACCAAATTCAATTCGAAACTTCAGAGAATCGATTGTTTTATGTTGAAAGTTTTACGCCTTTTTACACGCCTAAACGCTACAAAAACGAATCGGGTCAACACTTGGAGCATTCCCCATTTTGCGAACGCGATTTCAAATTGCCATCCGAAATAGAATCGTATGATGAAAAAGGCGAATTTCTAATCAAAATCAAAAAAGAAGGAATGATGCACGAAGTGGTATACGCTACTCATCCTTTTGATGTTGTGGGTTGGGATGGCTACAATTTTCCTTACGGATTCTCGATTCACAATTTCGAACCCATTACCGGACGTGTACATCAACCGCCACCGGTGCATCAAACATTTGAAACCGCTACGTTTGTAGTGTGTTCGTTTTGTCCGCGATTGTACGATTACCATCCAAAAGCAATTCCTGCTCCTTACAACCATAGCAATATCGATTCCGATGAGGTGTTGTACTATGTAGATGGCGATTTT